>VYCX01000300.1 GCA_009843725.1 Boseongicola sp. SB0675_bin_26 | reverse complement strand
TACGACTTCCTGTCCTACGTGAACCAGGCCGCCCAGTCGAACGTCGACGTGACCATCGGCTGGACGGGTTACAATCCCTACAGGAACTCGCAGCTCGAGAACACCGAGAACTGGATCAAGGCCGGATTCAGCCCTGAGTTCGCCGAGAACTATCTTGGCGCGATCAAGGACAGCCTGAACCACCCGAACATGGCGTCCGACCTCAAGATCCCCGGTGCGCAGCAGTACACCGGCGTGGTCCTCGACCGCGAGCTGGCCCGTTTCCTGGCGGGTGAGATCACGGCTGAGCAGGCAACCAAGAACATCGAGGAAGCCTGGGAGGAGATCACCGAGGACTTCGGCCGCGAAAGCCAGATGACCATCTACAATCTGTCGCTCGGCATCACGAACTGAGTCTTGGCCGGTTCAGAAGAATCCGTGCGGCCCGGGACCCCTCGGGCCGCACCTTCCATAGGGGCGCGCGAGCGGCTGTCCGACTGGATTGACCGCCATTCGGCGCAGGTCTTCATCTGGCCGGCGGTCATCATGATCCTGGTCTTCTCGATCTTCCCCCTCGTGGCATCCCTCATCATGGCGTTGAGCCGCATCCGGTTCAGGGGCGGCACCTACAATGTCCGCTTCGTCTGGTTCCAGAACTTCGAGAAGCAGCTCTTCGGATCCGAGCAGTTTCACTTCCTGGGAACCTTCAACGGCCTCGGGCTCCTGGGCTGGGCCGTCGGCTTGGCGGTCACGCTCCTGATCGCCTGGCTCGCCATCAGCTACCTGCGCGGCCCGGTCACGACGGTCGGGCTGGTCGGTCGCCTCTTCACTTGGGGGCTGAGCCTGGGCCTTGGCTGGCTCTTCGCGGCAACGCTGTTTTCGGGCCATCCGTTCGGCACTCTCGGCACGACGCTGTTCTATGTCTTTGTCGGCTGCGGACTGCAGTTCGTGATCGGGCTCGCGCTGGCCTTTCTCTGCTCCCTGCCGATCCGGGGCAGAACTTTCTTTCGCGTGGTCTTCTTCATTCCGCTCATGATCACCCCCATCGGCGTCGGCTACGCATTCCGCATGATGGCGGACACGACCAAGGGGCCCTTCTCGCCCGCCTGGCAAGGGGCCGGTCTTGGTGATTTCGCCTGGGCGGCGGATGCCTGGGCCGCGCGGTTCTTCATTGTCATCGGAGACAGCTGGCAGTGGATTCCCTTCATTTTCGTCGTGATGCTCGCAGCTCTCGAAAGCGTGCCGCGCGACTATGTCGAGGCGGCGCAGGTCGACGGGGCCACGTCCTGGGAAATCTTCAAGGACATTACCTGGCCCCAGGTCGTGCCCGTTGCCGCAACGGTCCTGCTGATCAGGGTGATCGAGGCATTCAAGATCGTGGATCTGCCCAACATCATGACTGCGGGAGGGCCAGGCATCGCGACCGAATCCATGACGCTTCACGCGCTGTTCGCCTGGCGCTCGCTTGATCTGGGCCAGTCGGCAGCCGTCGCCTATCTCCTGCTATTCGTGACCGTCGTGACCTGCGTGTCATTCTTCAATCTCGTGGTGCTGAGGAGGGTGCGGGCGTGACCAGGAGCCCGATGCATTGGCTCTTCGAGCCGCCTTCCATCCGGGACATGGCACCGGGTACGAAAGTGATCGTCTACGCGATCCTGACGTTCTGGACGGCGTTCGTGCTGTTCCCGATCTACTGGGTGCTCATCACCTCGTTCAAGAGCGCGATCGACGTCAATTCGGGACCCGTCTACTTGCCGTTCGTCGACTTCCAGCCGAGCCTGCATGCCTGGACGGAACTGTTCGTCTTCGACTTCTGGGACACGCTAAGCGCCTACGTGAACTCGCTCATCATTGCGCTTTCCGCCACGGCAGCAAGCGTCGTCATCGGATCGATGGCGTCCTACGCACTGGCCCGTTTCGAATACCAGCCAAGATTCGGTGTCGTCTTCATGTTCGTCCTCGTGATGATCGGCGCGTTCGTCGCGGTCGGTCGCTACGGCGTCGACTGGCGGCTTTCCTGTGCAGCAGGCATCGCGGTCTTCTATTTTCTTGCCCGGGCACTTGGGCGCCATTTCAAGGCACGCCTTGGCAACGGCGACATCCTGTTCTGGATGATTTCGCAAAGAATCCTGGCTCCGATCGTGGTCGTCGTGCCGATCTACATGATGTTCCAGCAGGTCTCGCTTCTCGACACGCACATCGCGATCATCCTGACCTACACCGTCATCAACCTGCCCATCGTCATCTGGCTGATGTACGATTTCTTCACGTCGATCCCCATCGATCTGGAGGAATGCGCGCAGCTCGACGGCGCTACCCGGTTCGGCGTGTTCTGGGACATCGTGCTGCCGCTGTCGCGATCCGGCCTTGCCGCAACCACGCTCCTCGTCATGATACTGAGCTGGAACGAGTATCTTCTCGCACTCTTCCTTTCGACGTCCCGCGCGCAGACCATGCCCATCCTCGTTGCCGCAATGAACGCGGGCGAGCGCGGCATTCTCTGGTGGTCGATGTCGGTCGTCATAATCGTCATGATCATCCCGGTCGTGATCCTCGCGATCATACTGCAACGCTACATCTCCAAGGGCCTCCTGCTGGGGGCCGTAAAGGGTTAGGCCATGACAGTCGTCCTTGATGCCGTCTCGAAGTCGTTTGGAAGCGTGAAAGTCCTGCACGAGCTTTCGCTCGAGGTTCAGGATGGAGAGTTCCTGGTCCTGCTAGGCGCGTCCGGCTCCGGGAAGTCAACCGCGCTCCGGATGATTGCGGGACTGGAAACCGTGCGCGAGGGACGCATCTCCATTTCAGGCCAGGACGTGACGGATGCGCTGCCGAAGAACCGCGACGTCGCCATGGTGTTCCAGTCA
>VYCX01000313.1 GCA_009843725.1 Boseongicola sp. SB0675_bin_26 | reverse complement strand
GTCTCGAAAGCGTCGAAGCCAGGCGCCGCGATTGCAGCCATGATTTCCCGGGCACGGTCCGCGCGGAAGTTCGTGAAAAAGATGCCGTCTCCAGCATTGATGCCGCCATATCCCGCGAGCACCGTGGGCGGGATAAATTCATCTGTGATCCCTTTTGCGTAGGCATCGTCCACTGCGACCGATTCGGATTCGGAAGCCTCGCCCTGGCCCATCACGATGGCGCGAAAGGCGCGCTCGACCCGGTCCCATCGGTTGTCACGATCCATCGCGAAATACCGGCCCGAAACGGTAACGATCTCCGCGCCTGGCGGCATGGCGCTCCGCAGGCGGGCCATGCATTCGTGCGCGGACCTGGGTGGAACGTCACGACCGTCCGCAATTGCGTGAACAACGGTCCTGATGCCGGCATCGGCCAGAATCATGGCCGCTTCGGCCATGTGCGCTTGGTGCGAGTGAACGCCGCCGGCCGACACCAGCCCTGCGAGATGAGCCCGACCCCCTGAAGCATCGAGAGCCGCGATGAAGTCCTGCAGCGCGGGGCGCTTCGCGAACGATCCGTCCTCGATCGCCAGATCGATCTGGCCAAGGTCCATGGCAACGACCCGGCCGGCGCCGATATTGGTATGCCCGACCTCCGAATTGCCCATTTGCCCGGAGGGAAGGCCGACATCCGGACCATGCGTGACGAGCGTCGAGTTGGGGCACTCTGCCATGATTCGGTCAAAGGTCGGCGTTGCGGCCAATGCGGGAGCATTGTCGCTCGGGTTCGCACGAAGACCCCAGCCATCAAGAATGCAGAGCACCACGGGAGTCGGCTTGCTCATCCTGGATTCCATGCCTTCACTTGGGCCATGCCTGCGGTCCTGGACCGGTCAGGAGACCAGCCCCGCCTCGCGGATGCCAGCAATGTAACTTCCACGCCGCATTTGCAAGCCGCAGAACGGCGGCCTGGCCCGACGGCGCGAGCGGATTTCCGAACTGATCACTTCTTCGGCTGGCGTGGCTGCGGTCGGCCAGGCATCTCCTTGAGGAGTCCGCCCACACCCATCGCGGCGATGCTCTCGCCATCCACAGGCACGCCTGCCGCCAGACGTTCAAGCACCCAGTCGACTCCGTTCATTGCCGGGGAGCGGGCGCATCCCGGCAGCCCGACGACGGATGCACCCTTCAGGTCGGCAAGGAACAGGAGGTTGCCTGGATCAACGGGCATGCCGAATCGCTCAATGACTCCTCCGGCCATGGACACGGCGGCGGGAGCGACGTCCGCCCGATCCGAAGTCGCGGACGCACCGAGAATCAGGATCAGGTCCATGTCCGGATCCAGCGCCCGGGCGATGGCCTCGGCCCGGTGCTCGCCGACGGCAACGTTTGCGAGTTCAAGGCCAAGTGCGCAGATGCGTTCCTCGACGACCATTCTGCCCTTTTTCACAAGGCTCTCCTTGAAGCTCGGCAACCTTGTCAGGATGAGTTGCGCGCGGCCCGGCCTGAACGGCGCCAACCGGATGGTGCCACCTCCCAGCACCTCCACCGCCGCATCGACCTGCGCCGCCGCCACCGCATAGGGGATCACCTTGATCGTCGCGACCAGCTGACCCCGGTTCACCCGCATCATGTCAGGAAGGGTCGCAAGCGTGATGCCTTCATCGACCTGGTTCATGGCATGCACGGCGCCAGAATTGATCATGACAATGCCCGGCCGTCCGGCCACGAGATTGGCGCGGCCCGTGAATGCCTTGGTCAGGTTCAGGCCGGGCGCCGCGAGCCTTGAGGCGATTCGGCCAGCCGCATCATCTTCCGCGATGTCCCCAGGCCCCATCCGGGCCGCGATGACGGACTCGATTCCGGCCTCCTTCAGTCGTTGCAGGTGCTCCGAACCCAAAACCGTGCCCTTGCTTACGGTGCCGCTCGCGAGCTTCAGGGAATGGGCGAGGATTGCGCCTTCAGCCGCATCCACGGCCAGTTCCCCGAACGTCATGAGCCGTCCCCGGGGCGGGTTTCCGGATGCCGAAGGCGTTCCGTCATCTCGGCCATTATGGACACGGCGATCTCGGCCGGGCTGCTGGCTCCGATGTCGAGTCCCACGGGTCCGTCGATTCGGGCGACAACGTCTTCCGAAACGCCAGCTTCGGATAGCGCCGCGACGCGTTTTGCATGCGTGCGGCTGGATCCGAGCGCCCCGATGTAGAACGCCTCGGATGACAGCGCCACGCGAAGCGCCGGCGTGTCGATCTTGGGGTCATGGCTGAGCGTGACGACGGCGGTGCGAGCGTCGACTCCGTGTGCATCAAGCGCCTCGTCAGGCCAGCCTTCGAGAAACCGTTCGCCCGGGAATCGCTCCGCACTGGCAAAGCTGTCTCGCGGATCGCACAGCGCAACGTCATACCCGGCCAGGCGTGCCATCTGGACCAGCGGTTGCGCGATATGGACAGCGCCGACGACTACGAGTCGAAGGGGCGGATTGTGGACGCCCCGGAAGACATCCCCTTCGCGGACGGACCTGTCGGTCCGGAAGCGCTTCTCGAGTTCCCCATCCGAAGGGTCCCTCGGCAGGAGCCGCCGCGCCCAGGACGAAATGTCGACTTCCCAGACGACGGGTTGGCGCGAGGCGCGCGCCTCCACCAGCGCCCGGAGTTCCGAGACGGATGGTCCTTGCCCCTTGCCGACGGGCTCCACCACCACCTCGATCTCGCCGCCACACGCCAGGCCATCCTGATATGCGCTTTCGTCCGAAACGCCAAAGCTCAGCATCCGGCAAGTGCCGTCCCGCATGGCATCGGACGCCTCGAAAATAACCGCGCTCGCCACGCACCCGCATGAAACCGATCCCTGGAAAGACAGCTCTCCGT
>VYCX01000546.1 GCA_009843725.1 Boseongicola sp. SB0675_bin_26 | reverse complement strand
CGCCTTGAGGCCTTCGTGCTCGGCTGCATGATCATGGGGCTCTCGGGCGCTCTCTATGTCTCCTTCATCGGCTATGTCAGCCCTTGGGACTTCCTGCCGATCGTGACGTTTCAGATCTGGACCATGCTGATTGTCGGCGGCAGCGCCAACAACCGTGGAGCGCTTCTCGGCGCGCTGATCGTCTGGGGCGTCTGGACCATGAGCGGATTCGTCATTTCGCGCGTGGTCCCTTCGGAGATCCAGGCCCAGGGCGGCGCGATGCAAGCCGTATTGATCGGTCTGATCCTGGTCGTTACGCTGCTGATCCGCCCGCGCGGCCTGATCGGGGAGGAACTGCAAGTTTCGCGCCACGCAAGGTCGTAATGGTGGACAAAGCCGCGAAGACGGGCTTTGTTTTGCGGTACAGCGAAAATGGGGTCGCCCAAGGCGACGCTTCGGGCCGGCGCGAAAGCCCGGTTCATATGCATGGAGGTGCGCATGTTGCACAAATTTGGATTGGCGGCCGTGGCCGCCGCACTCATCGGGATTGGTTCTTCGGCCCACGCCGTGGACTGCCCGGTCAAGCTTGGCGCGATCTTGCCTGTCAGCGGACCGATGGGGCAGGTGGGCGAGCGGATCGCCGAGACCGGTCTTTTTGCGGTCGAGCAATTCAACGACGCCGGCGGCGTTCTTGGCTGTCCGGTTGAGTACGTGCTGCGCGACACGCAGGGCCAGTCGGCGGTCGGCGTGGACGCCGCGAAGAGCCTCGTCGACCTCGACGGCGTGCAGGCGCTGATCGGCGCCGTGTCATCAGGCGTCAGCCTGCCGGTCCTGACGTCGGTCGCCGTGCCGTCCAGGGTCGTGCAGGTTTCCTGCTGCTCGTCGTCCGAGAGCTTCACGGCGCTCGCCGAGGAGGGCAAGACCGAGGGCTACTGGTTCCGCACCTACGCCACAAACCGCAGCCAGTCCGCCATTGGCGCAAAGCTGACCGTCGACAGCGGTTTCAAGAACACCGCAGTCATCTACGTCAACACCGACTTCGGCGTCGGTCTGGCCAAGCGATTCGAGCAGGACATCGCCAAGCTTGGCGGTTCGATCACCTCGATGGTGGCCTATAACGAGAGCCAGCAAAGCTATCGTGCCGAGGTCACGAAGGCGCTGGAGGGCAATCCGGATTCGCTCTACCTCGTTGCCTTCCCGGTGGACGGCGCCACGATCACCCGTGAATGGCTGGCGCTGGGCGGCACCGACAACCTGATCGTGAACAACTCGCTGCGGTCGGATGACTACTTTCAGGCGGTGGGTCCGCAGTTCCTGCAGAACCTGCAGGGCTACGACAGCGCCCAGCCGCGCCTGCCTTCGGTCGACTCGTTCAACGAGATGTTCCAGGCGCGGTTCGACAGTCCGCCGAACGGTCCTGGCCTGCACTCTGTCTATGATGCGGTGACGGTGGTTCTCCTGGCAATGGAGGCGTCCGGCGACATCACCGGCGACAACATTCGCGACCATATCCGCCTTGTCACTTCGCCGGACGGGACCGAGGTCTATCCTGGTCCTGAAGGCATCGCGCGCGCCAAGGAGCTTTTGGCCGAAGGCAAGACGATCCGTTACGTCGGCGCCACAGGTGCCTTGTCATTCGACAGGAATGGCGACGTGCAGGCGCCGAAGATGACGTGGAAGCTCGACGGTGACGAGAATGTCGAGACCGGATACTTGAGCACCGCGGAGGTCGCCGAACTGATCAAGATGCTCGACGAATAGTCGGCTGGCATGTCCCGGGGGGCGTCGCGGCGTCCCCCCTTTCCTGCACTGGGAGGTCGCGATGGCCGGCAAGCGCAGCCATGTGTTCAGCGGGTCGGTCTATGAAGAGATGGCCGGGTATGCCCGTGCCGTCGTCGTGGATGACCGGATTTTCGTATCAGGCACCGTTGGCGTCGAATTCGCGACCGGCGAGATGCCCGAGGGAGCGGAGGCGCAGGCCGCCACGGCGCTCGACACCATCGAGGCCGCGCTGGTCGAGGCAGGCTCCGGCCTGCATGACATTGTCCGGGTGCGCGTCTACCTGACGGACGCAGACGACGTGACGGCGATCGCGGCCGTCCTGAAGGGACGCATCGGCTTTGCCCGCCCGGCAAACACCACGGTTTGCGCGCCGCTCGTCGTGCCCGGCGCGCGGGTGGAGATCGAGGTCGAGGCGATCCGCGGCTCTGGCACGCCTGCATGAGCTGTGACACGGCCTTCATTCGCGTCAGGCGTTCCGCGGACGAGGTCTTCGCCTTCATGGCAGATCCGGCGAACATGAGCCTCTGGTCGTTCGGTACGTGGCGCACCGAGATCGACAGCGCCGGGCTGGTGCGCGGAACCTCCATAAAGGACGGTGCAGAGACCTATGTGCGGGTCGAGGCTCATCCTGAACAGCGGCTGATCGACTACCATGTCGGCACCACGCCCGGCAGCCTGTCTGCACGCATCTTCGGGCGGGTGACGCCCGAGGCCGTCTTCGGCGACGGCTTGGGCACCGGGCTGGCATTGACGGTCTTTCGCACCGCCGAAATGGACGACGCGCGATGGGAAAGCCTGATCGCCGCCCATCGGGTCGAGCTGGACATCGTCAAGTCGGCGCTGGAGACCGGCCATGACCATCGCAACGCCTGACAGGTTCCGCCTGACCAGCGAATTGGCCATCAGCCGCATCCTGACCGGCCTTTGGCAAGTCGCGGACATGGAGCGCCGCGGCACGGACCTGGCCCCTGACAAGGCCGCCGATCACCTTGCCCGCTATGCCGAGAGCGGTTTTGACACGTTCGACATGGCGGATCACTACGGCAGCGCCGAGATCATCCAATGGCATTTCTTTTGACCGCAGGGTCCGACCGGACTCTTTTTGGGACTCCCA
>VYCX01000331.1 GCA_009843725.1 Boseongicola sp. SB0675_bin_26 | reverse complement strand
AGTTCGGCAGCGGCCGCGGCCGCCCAATCTGCGCCGGCCAGTTCGTCGACTTCATGGGTTTCCGCGTTGAGGCGCCCACCCGGCACGAAGTCCTCGTCGGCCAGAATCACGCGAAGCCCTGACCGCGAGGCTGCCAGCGCAGCCGAGAGACCGGCCGGTCCGGCGCCGATCACTAGCAGGTCGCAGTGCAGGAATCCGTGATCGTATGCATCCGGATCCGGCTGCATGGGAAGCCGGCCCAGACCCGCGGAAGCGCGGATTAGCGGTTCGTAGACCCTTTCCCAGAACGCTTTCGGCCACATGAAGGTCTTGTAGTAGAAGCCGGCCGCAAGAAAGGGCGACAGGAGGTCGTTGACTGCCATCAGGTCGAAGGCAAGCGGGCCGCGGTGGTTCTGGCTTGCGGCTCTCAGGCCGTCGAAGAGCTCGATCGTCGTGGCGCGGGTGTTGGGCTCCTGCGCAGCGCCGTCTCGAAGCTGCACAAGCGCGCTGGGTTCTTCCGACCCGGACGTGAATATGCCCCGCGGGCGGTGATACTTGAAGGACCTGCCCACCATGCGCTCGCCGTTGGCAAGAAGTGCCGAAGCGAGCGTGTCGCCCGGATATCCGGTCATCCAGCGGCCGTTCCAGCTGAAGGCAAGCGTCCGTTCCCGGTCGACCATGCCCCCTTCGATCCGCATTGTCTGGGTCATCGCGACCGACCTTTTGCGCGAGCGATGTCCCGGGCAAGTTCCACCTTGATCACTTCGTGGGTCAGGGTGCTGCGCGTCACCACCAGCCATGAGCGGTCGCCTTGCTCGTGATACCAGAGCTCGCGGTGTTCGCCTGCCGGGTTGTCCCTGAGGTAGGCGTAGTCGTGCATTTCCTCGATGGTGGCATTCATGCCATCGGGGCGGTCGATCAGGCACGCGTCTCCAAGCACGACGAATTCCGCCGAGTCTCGGGGGCCAAGCAACGGATGGTTGATGATCATCCGCGGCGCCTTTCTTTCCGTCCTGGCCGTGATCCGTGCCGTGTCTTCGGTCGCATGTCCGTCCCTCAGTGCAGGTTGGGTTGGGCCCCCACGCCCTTTTCGTCGATCATCGCTCCCCGTCGAAAGCGATCAAGACGGAAGTGGCGGGCTGTCTCATGGGGTTGGCCGGTCGCAAGAAGGTGAGCGTAGCAGTAGCCCGAGGCAGGCGTCGCCTTGAAGCCGCCGTAGCACCACCCGGCGTTCAGGTAGAGCCCCTCGACATGGGTCCTGTCAATGAACGGGGAGCCGTCCATGGACATGTCCATTACGCCGCCCCACATCCGGAGCAGGCGTGCTCGCCCGATCATCGGCATGATCGCCATGCCGCCCTCGCAGACGTCCTCGACAACCGGCAGGTTGCCGCGCTGCGCATATGTGTTGTAGCCGTCGATGTCACCACCGAAGACCAGCCCGCCCTTGTCTGACTGGCTGACATAGAAGTGCCCCGCGCCGAAGGTGATGACCCCGGGCAGCACTGGCTTCAGGCCCTCGGAGACAAAGGCCTGGAGCACGTGGCTCTCGATCGGGAGGCGCATTCCGGCGAGTGCCGCCACGCGCGACGACGATCCCGCCGCGCACATGGCTATCTTTTTTGCCTTGATCGGCCCCTTGACGGTCTCGACGCCAAGGCAGTGACCGTCCTTGATGTCGAATCCCGTCACCTCGCAGTTCTGGATGATGTCGACGCCATGCCGGTCCGCACCTCGTGCATAGCCCCAGGCCACCGCGTCGTGGCGCACCGTGCCGCCCCTGGGCTGCCACAATGCACCCGTGATCGGAAAGCGGGCGCCTTGATGGTCGAGGTAAGGGCACATCCTGCGAACCTCGTCGGGACCGAGAATGACTGAATCCGCGCCGGAAAGCCGCATGGCATTGCCGCGCCGGACAAAAGCGTCCCTCTGCGGGTCGGAATGACACAGGTTCAGAATGCCGCGCTGGCTGACCATCGCGTTGTAGTTGAAGTCCTGTTCCAGCCCTTCCCAGAGCTTGAGCGAGAGTTCGTAGAAGGGCTGGTTGCCCTCGAGAAGGTAGTTCGAGCGGATGATGGTCGTGTTGCGGCCAATGTTGCCTGACCCGAGCCAGCCCCTTTCAAGCACGGCAACGTTGCGTTTCCCGAACTCCTTGGCGAGGTAGTATGCCGTCGACAGCCCGTGGCCGCCGCCGCCGATGATGACGATGTCGTATTCCGGCCTGGGCTCCGGCTCGCGCCAGACCGGCTGCCATCCACGGTTGCCCGTCAGGCCCTCTTTCAGGATTCTCAGTGCCGAGTATCGCATTGCGTTCTCGCCGGCTTGGTTCAGTATCGGGCAATAGCGGGAGACTCTGGCCTTTCATATGCTGGAACTGGACAGAAACTTGCGAATTCAGGACCTTTCAGGTTCGACGGAGCTCAGCCCGTTCCGGGTTGGCATCCTTCCGGTGCCGGGCTTTGCCCTGATGTCCTATGCCTGCACCGTCGAACCGTTGCGCGCGGCCAACCTGCTTTCGGATTCGAAACTGTACGAGGTCATTCATTTCTCTTCGGACGCTCGGGTTCCGAGCTCGGGTGCGGCCTTGATCGAGAGGACGTGCCGTCCCGGAGGCGCGCAGGATCTTGACCTGCTGCTTGTCGTGGCCGGCGGCGACCCTTTCGCGTTCGACGATGCGGACATGCTGGAATGGTTGCGGCTTCTTGACGCGCAGGGCGTCCGAATCGGCGGTGTTTCCGGCGGCTCCGTCATCCTGGCAATGGCGGGCCTGATGGACGGTCGGCGCATGACCGTCCATTGGGAGCATGCGGCGGCGCTAGCCGAGGTTCATCCGGATTGCCTGATTGAGCGGCGCCTCTACGTGATGGACCGCGACCGTGTGACATGCGGCGGCGGCACCGCGCCCCTCG
>VYCX01000340.1 GCA_009843725.1 Boseongicola sp. SB0675_bin_26 | reverse complement strand
TAAGTCGGTCTGTGGTCCACTGATATTCGTGTAGGTGGCCCTTACGGGTGCGTTGTCGAATGTTGCTGTTGGCAATCCGATTATCGCAACGCCGCTTTTCGATTGGTCTGTAAACGGTTCGATTTTTCGCGCTGCACTCACGACCAATAGATTTGTGCCGTTCGGGCATGTCCAGCATTCAAATGCCATGCCGTGATCCTTCTGTGAACGCCACTCCCAAGCTCGATATTCCTCTGCGTCCGTGAACTTGTGCGTAAGGCCGTCAAGGGTGACCGTCGGCAACGACGTTGCATCGTCCCATGCCAAGGAAAATTCGGTCCATTTTTCTGGTGTGACAGTCGCATCCCTGGAGCCGTACCCGTTCGTGAAGTCAAATCGGTCGGCGGCGACGTGTGTCGCGGCAACGGTCTCTCCGTCATCCACCAGAACCTGGGTCAAGGTGCGGTCGTTGGCGGTTTCAGTGTTGTCTGATCCAACTCCGCCGCCTCCGCCGCATCCTGCAAGCATCGCGGTTGCCGCAGCGGTCGCGGCAAGTGTTCCGTATCTTGTCATTGAACTACTCCTACGTTGTCAGACGGCGCGGCGGGTGCCGGGCCGTTGCCAACACTTTCCAAGTCCAAGGGAAGTGAATCCTGCCTATTCGCCAAGGCATGGGGAGCTACCCCGTACCGGGTTAGGCTTATTCAACAGGTAACCCGGCCCAGTGGGCCGGACTTGGAATAGTGTTGGCGCAGGGAGATTCCGCCCATGCGTCGACAAGAGTCAAGAGTTGACTTCAGGCGCGAACGCCAGCAGGGTTCAGACGTCCAACAGAGGATGCAAGCATGGCCGAAGCCAAGAAACGCGTGGTCGAGGTTGTCCGCAGTAGTTACCAGCCGTCGAAGGATGAACTGGAAACGGACGCGAGGGTTGACGCGACGTTCGAGGAAGCGGTTGCCGCGCTCTGCCAGCCGGTCGATATTCGCTACGTTAGCCGACCAAGAAGTGAATGACAAAGTGCGGCCCACATCTGTGAACCGCACTTCATGGCCTCCTTGTGCTGTAATCACCCAGTGAGAACACAGATTGCACCTGCGAGTAAGGCTGGATCAATCTGGTATATGTACATCATCATCTTTCCCTCCCTCGTATGCTTGTTCGGTTCGGTGATCGGAAGTCCGATCTTCCCCACCTTAGGAGATTGCGCTCTCCGGCAAAATGAAATTGATCGTGATGAAGATTGATTTCGGCACTTTCCTACATAATCCCCGTCTTGAACTATGTCAACGGGCGCGGCGCCACGACCGGGGCGGCGCTCGCCGAAAATCCCGGCGTCGACATGGTGTCCTTCACCGGCGGGCATGTCGGGGGCACGGCTGTAGCGGTGGCTGCCGCGCGCAGGCATGCGCCCTGCGTGATGGAATTGGGCGGCAAGTCGGCGACGCTGGTTTTCGAGGACGCGGATCTCGACGCCGCCCTCGTTGGCGCGTCCAGGATGATCTACGCCGCCAACGGCGAGGCGTGCCTCACCGGATCCCGCATCCTGCTGCAGGAGAGCGTCGCCGAGGAATTCGTGCGGAAATTCCAGGCCAAGGCGGAAGCGCTCAAAGTCGGTGACCCGATGGCCGAAGGCTCTGACATGGGGCCGATGATCACCGCCGCGCATCAGTCCCGCGTGCTGAGCTTCTATGACAGCGCTGCTGCCGATGGCGACACGGTGCTGTTCGGCGGAACTCTGGAAGGCAAGGGGTTCTTTGTCAAACCAGGTGCGATCCGAGTCGCCTCGGCCCGGTCCCGTGTCTGGCGTGAAGAGGTCTTCGGCCCGCTTGCGGCCATCGCAACCTTCAAGGACGAAGCCGACGCCATCGCCATGGCCAACGACAGCGAGTTCGGCCTGTCAGGCTATGTCTGGACGCGCGACGTCGGTCGCGCATTGCGGGTCGCCAGGCGGATGCGGACCGGCACGGTTGTCGTCAACTCGGGGTTCTTGCGCGAACCGAACGCTCCATTCGGCGGCTACAAGGGTTCAGGCGTGGGGCGCGAGGGTGGATACCACTCCTGGATGAACTTCACGGAAGCCAAGACCACGGTCATCAATCACGGGTAGATGGACATGCTTAACGGAAAGGCGATCATCGTCACCGGCGCGGCACAGGGGATCGGCGCCGCCATGGCGGCTGGATTCGCCGAGATGGGCGCGCAGGTGGCTCTGTCGGACATCGACGACGCGGGCGATGCTGCGGAAAGGATCAATGGCACGGGGGGCAGGGCGATCGCGGTACAGGCGGATGTGACGTCCCTCGCCGGCTGCGACGAGATGGTCGCGAGAGCGGAAGAGGCCTTTGGCAGACTCGACGGCCTCGTGTGCAACGCGGCCCTGTTCTCGGTCCTGCCAATTCAGGATTTCGACGAGATCGAACCCGATCTCTGGGACCAGGTAATGGCCGTCAACGTCAAGGGCCCGTGGCTTTGCACCCGCGCGGCCGCCCCCGCGATGGAACGCTCCGGTGGCGGGTCCATCGTCATGATCGCCACCAACCGGGTTTTCCACGGCTTTCCGGGACTCTTGCACTACGATGCTTCCAAGGGGGGCGTGCTTGCCATGACACGTTCGCTGATCCGCGAACTGGGATCCAGAAACATCCGCGTCAACACCATCGCGCCAGGACTGACGATGACCGAGGGCGTGCTGGCCCGGAAAGGGATCGAGGACCGCAAGGCAGCCATCGTCGCTGGCAGGTCCATTGCCCGCGACATGCAGCCCGATGACCTCATTGGACCCACCGCCTTCTTCCTCAGTGACCACGCGGCATTTGTCAGTGGCCAGTCGTTGGGCGTCGACGGCGGCGGCGTCATTCACTAGCCTGAATACCCAAGCGCTGCGTCCCATGTGACAAGCCGAATTCGGGTTGTC
>VYCX01000078.1 GCA_009843725.1 Boseongicola sp. SB0675_bin_26 | reverse complement strand
GCAAATGTACGTTCGAAGACGGACAGCGAAAACTCCTTGATCGCGCCTTGGTCGGTGATCCTGTCCGCCGGCAAGCCGAATTCCTCGGTCAGCGCCGCCGTGAGGGCTTCCCTGCTCCGATCAGGCACGAGGATGCCATAGTCCGAGCGGTCCGCGTCCGGGTAATGGCGCGTCAGGGCCTCGAGTGGCAAGACGACCTGTCCCAAGGGATTGCCGTAGTCGCTGTAGATCCCGATGACGGTCGACGTCCATCCGCCCGGCAGTGGCAGGCGGTCTTCAAGCGACAGTCCCTCGCGTCGCGCAAGTTGCTCGTTGACCAACGCGCCAGTGCCTGCGGCGATCCGGTTCCAGGTGTCTGGCAGGGCCGACAGCAGCGGCCAGTTGGCGGCATAGATCGGGTGGTCGACCACGCCGTAGATTTCGGCTGGTGCGCCCATCACTTCTGCGTCGACATGCCAGATCGGAAGGACGGCGTCGGACCTGTCTTCGAGAAACGCCATGAGTGCAGGAATGTCGGCTTCGTCCTCAACCGTGACGTAGAGGTCGCTGACAAGGCGCTGGTCAAGCCAGCCGGCAAATGTGGCGCGGAAGCTCGCGACCATGGTCCCCACGCCGACATTTGCCGCGAGTGCCAGCAGCAGCGCCATGAGCGCCAGCGAAAGGCCGGGCAGCTGTTGCCGCGTGTCCGCCCAGAACCACTGTCCGATCGGTCCCGTTGACCATCGAGCCGCGAAGGCGATGAGCGAGGACAGGATCATCGGAAGGAGAAGCGCGGCCGCGGTGAGAAAGCCTCCAACGAGAACGAAGCCGCCTACGAGCCCGCCGCCAAGGGTCACAGCACAAAGGGAGGCAGCCAGGCAAGTGGCCGCGCCGATGGCCTGCCATCGCATCGCGCGGCTGCTGGCCAAGATCCATGCGCGCGGACGTGCCGGCGAAAGGGGAGGCATTCTGGCGACACGCCACAATCCGTTCGCGGCGGACATGGCAGTGCCGATGCACGCAATGCCGACGCCACCCAGCCACCAGAGGGGCGAGAGCGTGAGCGCGTCGTTGACGGTGGCACCATAAAGGCCACGAAGCGTGGCGGCGACATCGGGAAGCAGTGCGGCCGCCATGACGTATCCGACAATGATTCCCAGCGCGCCGGCAGCAAGCGCCAGAGTCAGCAATTCGAAGATCAGGCAAAGGACAATGCGGCGGGACGAAACTCCGAGCGCCCTCAGTGTCCGCAGGACAGGGCGGCGCTGCTCGAACGCTAGGCCCACGGAGCCGTGCACGATTGCGAGGCCGACCGCAAACGACAGGAGCCCGAATGCAGTCAGGTTCAGGTGGAAGCTGTCCGTGAGGCGTCCGAGATCGTTTGCCGTGGCTGGTGGCCTGATCGCGAGTTCGGGTGCCACAGATGCAAGATCGGGGCGAAGCAGCGGTTGGTCGGGAGCCAGAAACATCCTGCTGAATCCCGTCATGTCCAGAAGTTCTTGCGCGGTCGTGATGTCGGCAAGGATCATGTCCGGCGCCAGGTTCTCGACCACGCGCAGCCTGTCGCCGAGACCCGGCAGCCGGGCCGCTGTTGCCCGGTTGGCAATGAGCATCCCGTTCTTCCCGACCAGTTCCGGAAAGAGGCTCGGCTCGACAAGGGTGGCGATGCTTGCGTCCCGAGGCATTGTGAACGGATCCATGCCCAGAAGCCGGACGCGACCGCCTTCTGCGGACAGCCATCCATCGACAAGCGGGCTGACAAGCCAGCCGGCCCGTCGAAGGGCCGCATGGGTCTTGACCGGAATCATGCCTCCATCGATCCGGACGACCTCGGAGAGCCCGCCGCCGCCTAGAATGCGGGCCGCCTCTGCATAGGACTTGCGCGCCTCTGCATTGATTGCCTGCACTCCGGACCAGAGCGCGGTGGCGAGCGAAAGGCCCAGCAAGAGCGTTGCCAGCTGGAACGGGCGTCGTCGCCAGTGGGACATAAGCGCAGCGAGAATCGGTCCGGTCACTCTGCCAGCCTTCCGTGGCTCAGGTGCATCCGCCTGTCGGCCGCCTCTGCCAGACGCATGGAATGAGTGGCGATCAGGAGTGCGGCGCCCGTTCTGCGGGCGAGATTCAGCAAGAGATCGAAGACCGCTTGCCCGGTGTCCTCGTCCAGGTTGCCGGTGGGCTCGTCGGCCAGCACCAGTTTCGGTTCGCTTGCAACCGCGCGGCCGATTGCAACGCGCTGCTGCTCCCCTCCGGAGAGATCCTCCGGGAACTTCTCGAGATGGTCCGAGAGGCCGAGCGACGTAGCGAGTGCCGGCAGGTCGACTGATGCGGCGCGCCCGGCCAGGCGGGCATGAAAGACGAGGTTCTGGCGCACGTTCAGCGAGGGAATCAGGTTGAATTGCTGGAAGACGATGCTGATCGAGTTCCGGCGCAGCGCCGCTCGTCCGCCATCATCCATGCAGCAAATGTCTTCTCCGTCGAACTGGACCGATCCGTCATCCGCTTGCTCCAGCCCCGCGATGATGTGCAGGAGCGTGGACTTGCCTGATCCGCTTTCGCCTGTCAGTGCAACGACGTCGCCCGCGTCAAGTGACAGTGACACGCCATCGAGCACCCTGATCGGGCGCTTGCCTCCGGGAAAGGTCTTCTTCAGGCCGTGCACGTCCAGCAACATGATGCCAACCTATGTCGGAAAGTTGCCGAAAGGACGAGACAAAACGATGGCCGGCTTTCCCTCCGCTCAAGGTGTACCTAAGGTCGCGCCATGAGCAGGACTGCCGGATTCGTTCACCTTCGCGTTCACACCGAGTATTCGCTTCTTGAAGGCGCCGTTCGCCTTGGGAAGCTTCCCGAGCTTTGCCGCAAGGCCGGCATGCCCGCCGTGGCCGTCACCGACACGAACAACATGTTCGCGGCACTGGAATTCTC
>VYCX01000032.1 GCA_009843725.1 Boseongicola sp. SB0675_bin_26 | reverse complement strand
GCAATTCGCTGCGGCATCGAAACGGCATGCCGGCCACGTCGGCGTGATCATCGGATATGACGAGCCCTTGTCGCATCTCCTGCAAGGTGGAAGCGACGCCATTCTCGTTCCCTCTCGATTCGAGCCTTGCGGCCTGACCCAGCTTTACGGGCTGCGCTACGGCACGCTGCCCGTCGTCGCGAGGACGGGCGGTCTGGCCGACACGATCATAGACGCGAACGAGGCGGCGCTTGCGGCGGAGTGCGCGACCGGGTTCCAGTTCGCCCCGATCAACGCAACGATGCTTGAACAGGCGATCGCGCGGGCGTGCGCGATCTACCGGCAGCCGAGGATCTGGACGGCCATGATGCGCCGGGCCATGCGGCATCCGGTCGGGTGGGACGCCTCGGCCGCGGCCTACGAAGCGATTTACCGCGGCCTGGTCGCGGACTGAGCTGAAGGTTGACCACAAGATGACGTCGTTCCCCCTGTCCGCCGGAAGCCACCAACGCATGGGCGCGCACCATGACGGCGGCGGCGTCAACTTTGCCGTCTTTTCCGAGCACGCCACGAAGATCGAGCTTTGTCTCTTTTCGCCTGACGGGAGGAAGGAAACGTCCCGCCTCGCGCTGCCGGAACGCACGGGACCGATTTGGCACGGATATGTTGAAGGCCTGCCGGTCGGGTGCCTCTACGGCTATCGCGCCCACGGCAGCTACGCTCCGGAATCGGGGCACCGCTTCAACCCGAACAAGCTGCTCTGCGATCCGTATACGCGCGCATATTTCGGGCAGTGGACAGACCATCCCGCCACCTATGGCTACGACATGGCGTCGTCGGGCGGAGACCTGTCGTTCGACCGTTCCGACAGCTCACCCCATGTGCCAAAGTCCGTTGTTCCGGATCCCGAACTGTTCAGCGGCTTGACTCAAGGCGGACATCGGCAGAGCCGCAACGACTTGATTTATGAGGCCCATGTAAGGGGCCTGACCCAACGGCATCCGCTGGTGCCGGAAGACCTGCGCGGCACCTATGAGGGCCTGGCCTGCGATCCGATCCTCGAGCATTTGCAGAAGCTGGGTGCAAAGGCGGTCGAGTTGATGCCCGTACATGCGTTTGTCGACGATTCATTTCTCCTGGAGCGCGGCCTCAAAAACTACTGGGGCTACAACTCCATCGGGTTCTTCGTGGCTGAACCCCGTTATTTCGGTCCCCGCGGTCTCATGGGCTTTCGGCACATGGTTGACCGGTTCCATGAAGCCGGCATCGAGGTCATCCTGGACGTTGTCTACAATCACACCGCCGAGGGCGACCACCGCGGACCGACGCTGTCCTTTCGAGGACTCGACAATGCCTCCTACTACAGGCTGCTTGCCGGACAGCCGCGCTACTATGTCAATGACACCGGCTGCGGCAACACGTTGAACGTCGCGCATCCGTTCGTGCTGCGCATGGTGCTCGACAGCCTTCGGTTCTGGGTTGAATGCATGGGCGTGGACGGGTTCCGCTTTGACCTCGCCACAACATTGGGGCGAGAAGATCACGGGTTCGATCCGTGGGGCGGCTTCTTCGACGCGTTGCGCCAGGATCCCGCCCTGTCGCAGGTGCGCATGATCGCGGAACCTTGGGACGTGGGACCCGGCGGCTATCAGCTGGGCGGCTTCCCGGCCGAGTTCTCGGAATGGAACGACAGCTATCGCGACACGGTGCGGCGCTATTGGCGCGGCGATGATCACAGCGCTCAGGAACTTGGCAGCAGGCTGCTGGGTTCGGCCGACAAGTTTGGCCAGGCAGGGCGGAGCAGCAGGTCTTCGATCAACTTCGTCGCCGCGCATGACGGCTTCACGCTGGCCGACACGACGCGTTACGCCGGCAAGCACAACGCGGCAAATCTCTCGAACAACCAGGACGGCCATCACGCCAATTTCAGCGACAATTTCGGCGTCGAGGGCGAATCCGGAGATTCCGACATTCAGGCAAGACGCCACCGTCGCATCCGCAACATGCTGGCAACACTGTTCCTGTCGCAGGGAACGCCGATGCTCCTGGCCGGCGACGAATTCGGAAATTCGCAGAACGGAAACAACAACGCCTATTGCCAGGACAACGAGATCGGCTGGGTGAACTGGGAGCGGGCCGATGCCGGCCTCCTGGAATTTGTCGAGGCGCTCTCGGCATTCCGGCGTGCGCATCCATCCCTGCGTCAAACGCGCTTTCTGCACGGAGCCTTGCGCGAAGGCGACGGCCTGCCGGACGTGGAGTGGACCGACTTCACGGGTGGTTCGCTTCACTGGCGAGATCCTGGCCTGTCGAATTTCTGCCTGACCGTCAGATGTTCGGCCGAGGCTGCACAGGCCACGTCCGACGCCGTGTTCATGGCATTCAATCGATCCGGAGACGCAATGGACGTGACGTTGCCGACCGCGAATCCCGGATGGCACTGGGTGCGGGGCATCGACACCAGCCTGGCCGCGCAGGACGCCAATGAAAGCGTCGACGCCGCAACCGCACTGGTCGCAGCACATTCCGTCGTGGCATTTGCTTGCCAGCCGGATGGTGTCGAGACATGAATGACGACGCCGCGCTTGGCCAGCTTGCGAGGGCGCATGGCGTTCTTGCGAGCTACCGCGACATGCAAGGACGGGAGCGGACCGCGTCTCCGGACACTTTGCGGGCATTGCTGGCGGCAATCTCGGTGGCAGCGGAAAACGCCAGGCTTGTTCGCGAAAGTCTCGAGGCGCTCCGTGCGGACAGAAGGGCGCGGCGGCTTCCCGTGGAAATGATCATTGAAAGCCGCAAGGAAACGACTCTGACCTTTGGATCGTTCGACAGCTGGCGGCTTCGGCGCGACGAGGCAAGGGAAGTTCTCGCATGCGGTCGCGCAGCTGACGCGATCGCGCTGCCCGCGCTCGCCTCGGACGTCTATGCCCTTGAGG
>VYCX01000521.1 GCA_009843725.1 Boseongicola sp. SB0675_bin_26 | reverse complement strand
GGGATGTACTCGAACCAGTGGTAGATGACGAGCTTTCCCTCGGCGCTGACCGAAGCCGTGCCGAGTGCGAGCGCAACTGCAGTTGCGGCTGTCTTTGCTAAGATATGCATGTCGTTCTCCTTATGTTGAGTTGTCTTTCCTGCTTACGAAGTAGCTGATGGTGACCATGGCTATGGACACGGCAAGCAGCAGGGTCGAGATCGCCATGACGTTCGGCCTGATCCCTTGTTTCACCGACCCGAATATCGCCGTGGGCAGTGTCTCGACGCCTGCACCCTTGACGAAGTTGGTGATGATGAAATCGTCGAGGCTGACGATGAAGGCCAGAAGAAAGCCGGCGATGATGCCGGGCATCATCATCGGCAACAGGACGCGCCGGAAGGCCTGGGCCTTGGTCGCGTAAAGGTCCTGTGCGGCCTGTTCAAAGGTGTCCTCGATCCCCTGCATCCGCGCCTGGATCGGAAGATAGGCAAAGGGGATGCAGAAGGCGATGTGGGCCGCGAGGATGGTCAGGTATCCGCGCGTGAACCCGATGGAGTTGAAGAAGATCAACGTGGCGACCGCCGTCACGATCTCCGGCACCATCAGCGGCAGCGAAATCAGTCCGAGCGATGCCGTGCGCAGCCGATACCGGCCACCGCGCACGATTGCCGTTGCCGCGGACGTGGCAATGGCCGTCGACATCGTGGCGGCGATCAGCGCGATCGTGAAGGAATTGATGGCCGCCTGCTTGAACTTGCCCGACTCGGGGCCCCAAAACACGTCCGCGTACCATTGCAGCGACAGCCCTTCCCAAACGGTGATCGAGCGCGATGCATTGAACGAGTAGATCGTCACGATGATCAACGGGGAATAGAGCACGACAAGGCAGAGCAGCGTCATGGCCCTGAACCCGGAATAGGTTCGGACATCGCTGCGAGAACTCATGACGCTGCCTCCCGATCGGCCCTTGCCTGCTGGCGGGCAAGGAACATGAGGATGACGAGGACCAACGTCAGGAGGATCATCGAGGCGGCGGCTCCGAACGGCCAGTTGCCTGCATTGCCCTTGAACTGTTCCTCGATCAGCGAGCCGATCATGAAGTTCTTTGCCCCGCCCAGCAAGTCCGGGGCCAGGAATGCGCCAAGCGAGGGCACGAAGACCAGAATGCAGCCCGCGACGATGCCCGGACGCACGCTTGGAATCACGATCCGTCGCAAGGTCGTCCACTTGTCCGCGTAAAGGTCGGCGGCGGCTTCGCTCAGGGCGAAGTTGTATCGCTCGACGCTGGCGTAGATCGGCAGGACCATGAAGGGCAGGTAGCTGTAGAAGAGGCCGATCTGGACGGCGGCGTTGGTGTTGATGATGCGGATCGGGTCGTCGATGAGCCCTGTCCAGAGCAGAAAGTCGTTCAGCGGACCCTGATCGCGAAGAAGAAACTTCATCGAGACCGTGCGAATCAACAGGTTCACCCAGTAAGGGATCGTGATCAGGAACACCCAGACAGTTCGCGTGTGGGCGGGCCGCGTGGCGATGAAGTATGCCGTCGGGAAGCCGATCAGCAAGGCAAGGAAAGTAGCAAGCCCTGCCTGCCAGATCGAGCGCCAGAAGATCAGGATGTAGGTCCATTCGACCCTTGCAGGCTCGTCGCCGAAGAGCCCGCGATCGAAGAAGAACTGGTCATAGGCCGAAAGCGTGAACTCCCAGATGACGCCGCCGCGGAACTCCTTTGTCAGGAATGAATAGACCAGCATCATCGCGACAGGCGCCAGAACGAAGACGCCGAGAACCGCCCATGAGGGCAGCAAAAGCCATTTCCGCGCACTGGCGTAGGTGTCGCTGCGGGCGGAGCCGCTGGTTGCAGCAGCACCTGCCATCAGTCTTCCAGCATCCTGGCGGCGCCGGCTTCCACGCCGACGGTGACTTCCGTGCCGGGATCGAAGATCTTGGCGACGCCGGCGGCGGAATTCTGGGTGCGCACGGTCAACGCGATGTCACACTGAAGCTGGACAACGGTCTGCACGTCGGTGCCGACGAAGATGTTCTCCTTTACGACCCCCTGCCAGGAACCGCCGTTGGCCGCGGTGAGCGACATTCGCTCGGGACGGATGGAAATGTGGACATCTGCCCCAGGCTGGGCTTTGCCGATGGCGTCGCATTCCAGCGTCAAGCCATTGGCAAGGCGGCACGTCGCGACCGATGCGTCAAGCGCTTCAAGGCGGGCATCAAGGAGATTGGTCTCGCCGATGAAGTCGGCGACAAAGCGGTTCACGGGTCGCTCGTAGATGTCGCGCGCCTCCCCCAGCTGTTGAAGACGTCCCGCCGACATGACCGCGATGCGGTCCGACATGGTCAGGGCCTCTTCCTGGTCATGTGTCACGAAGGTGAATGTGATCCCGGTCTCGCGCTGGATCGACTTCAATTCGGACCTCATCGCCTGCCGCAGCTTCAGGTCCAACGCGGAAAGCGGTTCGTCCAGCAACAGGACTTTCGGTTCGGGCGCCAGGGCTCGGGCAAGGGCGACGCGCTGCTGCTGGCCGCCGGAAAGTTGCGACGGCTTCCGTGCCGAGAATTGGGCCAGTTGCACCAGCTCCAGCATTTCGCCTGCCTTTCTGCGGGCGGCGTCCTTCGAGCTGCCCCTCATTTCCAGCCCGAACATGACGTTTTCCTCGATCGTCATGTGCGGGAACAGTGCATAGTTCTGGAACACGGTGTTCACGGGCCTCTGATGCGGCGGGAGGTTCTCAATCTCGTCGCCGAACAGGAAAATCTCGCCCTCCGTCACCTCTTCGAACCCCGCGATCATCCTGAGCAATGTGGTCTTGCCGCAACCCGACGGGCCAAGCAGCGTAAAGAACTCGTTGTCCCGAATCGAGAGCGTGATGGACTGAAGCGCGGTGAAACTTCCGTAACGCTTCACGGCATTGCGCACATCGAT
>VYCX01000462.1 GCA_009843725.1 Boseongicola sp. SB0675_bin_26 | reverse complement strand
CCGGTGTCCAGACGCGTCCACGTCACCCTCGAAACCCTCGGAAACGTTCAGGCAGGATACCGATCGGCCCTGTCGGGCATAGTGATCAGCAACCACTGTTGCGGCCTTCAATGACCGTACGCCTGACCGGCAGAGAAAGAGGAGAGGTCCGATCGCATCGGAGCCGACCGCTTCCTCGACCTCGTCGGCAAAAGCCGGGTTCACGGCCATGTCGGGATAGGATGACCACTCGATCAGGATCGGCGTCTTTCCCAGTTCCCCAATGTCAGGCGTGCCGACGAAATTCCATTCTGCACGGGTCCTGACATCGACAAGACGGGCTGACTCTTCCCTCTCCAGGATTTGCCACGCTTCGTCAGGATCAACTTCCCCGACGAAGCTGCCCTGTCCCATCAAACCTTCCCCCCCAAAGGACGACGTGAATCGCTCGTTACAAGCTAGACGGCAGAACGGGTAGCAATCAACCATCCTTTGCACTTGACTCTTGCAAACCCTAAGACATTTCCCGATTCTTTTTTTCGAGGCGGCGAACAGCACGTGTTCGGACTGCCGCGATGCAGGTCGGAACGCAGCGATTCGCCGAATCCCGCGGTCACCGGATGCCATGTCGCGCAGGTTCTGGTCGCATCCGCTCAAGGCGACGCACCCATGGCCCGGGATGTCGATTTTGCTCTGTCCAATGCGGTGCGGCTCCGATAAACCCTGCGCAAATCTCAAGTAGGGAGCCCGGCGAATGAAGGTGCTTGTGCCTGTAAAGCGCGTGATCGACTACAACGTGAAGGTCCGGGTGAAGGCGGACGGAAGCGGCGTCGATCTTGCAAACGTCAAGATGTCGATGAACCCGTTCGACGAGATTGCGGTCGAGGAAGCAATCCGGCTCAAGGAGGCCGGAAGGGCCGAGGAGGTGATCGCGGTGTCCATCGGCGTCCAGCAGTCCAGGGAAACGCTCCGAACCGCGCTTGCAATGGGGGCGGACCGGGCGATCCTGATCGTCGCGGCCGAAGACGTGCACACGGACATCGAGCCACTTGCCGTCGCAAGGCTCCTCGCGGGCGTGATCGAAGAGGAGCAGCCGGGCCTCGTCATCTGTGGCAAGCAGGCCATCGACAACGACATGAATGCAACCGGGCAGATGCTGGCGGCCCTGACCGGCTGGCCGCAAGCCACGTTCGCATCCGAACTGGACATCGGCGAAGACAGCGCGACGGTCACGCGCGAGGTCGACGGCGGCTTGCAGATCATCAAGATCGACTTGCCCGCCATCGTGACGGTGGACCTGCGCATGAACGAACCGCGCTACGCTTCGCTGCCGAACATCATGAAGGCGAAGAGGAAGCCCATGGACGAAAGGACGCCCGCCGATTACGGCGTCGATGTCAGCCCAAGGCTCGAGATCGTCTCGACCACTGAGCCCGAGGCTCGAAAGGCCGGCGAAATCCTGGGCTCGGTCGATGAACTCGTCACGAAACTCAAGGAAGCGGGAGCAATCTGATGGCAGTCCTTCTTCTGGCAGAAGTCACCGACGGCGAACTCAACCTGGACGCAACGGCGAAGGCCGTTACCGCTGCACGTGCCATGGGCGAAGTCACCGCTCTCTGCGCGGGCGCAGCCGCGTCGTCCGCGGGCGAGGCTGTCGCGAAGGTTGACGGCGTCTCCAAGGTGCTGGTCGCGGAGGATCCGGGACTCGGGCACAGGCTGGCCGAACCGACGGCGGCCCTGATCGTCTCGTTGGCGGGCGACTACAGCCACATAGTGGCTCCGGCCACGACCGATGCAAAGAACGTTCTTCCCCGCGTGGCGGCGCTCCTTGACGTCATGGTGATCCCGGACATTTCCGGCGTCGTCGACGCCGACACGTTCGAGCGGCCGATCTATGCAGGCAACGCGATCCAGACCGTCCGGTCGTCCGACTCGACCAAGGTCGTCTCGATCCGGACATCCACCTTTGACGCGGCGGGAGAAGGCGGCCCGGCTCCGGTCGAGGCCATTGACGCAGCCGGAAATCCCGGAATCTCCGAATGGGTTGAAGACAGGGGCGCCGCAAGCGACCGGCCAGAACTGACAAGCGCGGGCGTTGTCGTCTCGGGCGGCCGGGGCGTTGGCTCGGAAGAGGACTTCGCGCTGATCGAGAAACTGGCCGACAAGCTGGGCGCGGCCGTCGGTGCGTCGCGGGCCGCGGTCGATTCAGGATATGCCCCGAACGATTGGCAGGTTGGGCAAACCGGCAAGGTGGTTGCCCCCGACCTTTACGTTGCCGTCGGGATTTCGGGCGCGATCCAGCACCTGGCAGGCATGAAGGATTCGAAGATCATCGTTGCCATCAACAAGGACGAGGAAGCCCCGATCTTCCAGGTTGCGGACTATGGCCTGGTTGCGGACCTGTTCGCCGCCGTGCCCGAACTCGTCGAAAAGCTCTGAACGGCCACGCGTCGCAGAGGCTTGGAATCACGCGATCCGCAAGCTTTCCGCATGCGGTTGCACGACCACTGCCGACCTCGATCCCGCGATCGGGAAGTGCAGGTTGCCCGAGAGCGGGACAGTGCTTCATGCACCTCACGGGCTTGCGCAGGGTTCGTTCGTGCGCCTATGGTCTCGCGGACGCGGACAAGCATTTGAGGTGCAAATGGACATCAGCAGCGTAGGCGTGGTCGGCGCGGGGCAGATGGGCAACGGAATTGCCCATGTCTTCGCGCTGGCGGAGTTCGATGTCGTCCTGAACGACATTGACCGCGGCGCGATCGAACGCGCGCTCAAGCTTGTCGAGACCAACCTTGCGCGCCAGGTCAACAGCGGCCGGATCACGAAGAAGGATGCCGAGGCCGCGCTCAAGCGAATCTCGACAACCATGACGCTTGCGGATCTTGGCGCAACCGACCTGATCATCGAGGCCGCCACGGAGCGCGAGTCCGTGAAGGTCGCGAT
>VYCX01000407.1 GCA_009843725.1 Boseongicola sp. SB0675_bin_26 | reverse complement strand
TCGCTTTCCGTCGAGGGCTGGACGCGCGTGAAGCTCGGTGTCGGCGACGTCATCGTAATGCCGGCCGGAGTGAGCCATGAGATGGCGGACTGTTCGGAAGACATCTTGATGGTGGGCGGCTATCCAGATGGACGCGACTGGGACAACATCCAGGAGAGGTTCCTGACGGACGAACTGTTTCGCCAGGCGGCGAAACGGATCATGATGCTGCCCATTCCGCCCAGGGACCCGGTGACCGGCGAGGTGCTGCAACAGTGGCATGATGCGCCGTCTTCAGTCGATGGCGGCTGGAACGATTTCCGTGACGGGCTGGACGCCACGTCGTAGAGGGAACGAGGCTTCATGCGTGGAAGGTCACTCCATCATGCGTCGCAGGTGAGCAAGTGCATTGCGGCCGCTTCAGGCCTGAATCCGTTTGCACGCGTCGGCGAGACTGGTCTCTGCGCATGGAATCTCTATTGCAGGGCCGGGAGTGAGGCCGACAACCATGGGGTTGGATAGATGGCGGAAGCGGGCTTCGACTACGTGATCGTCGGCGGTGGGTCGGCAGGCTGCGTTCTGGCGAGCAGGCTGAGCGAGGACCCTGACGTGCGGGTTCTTCTCCTTGAGGCGGGCGGCAGGGACCGGCATCCGCTCATTCACATGCCTGTCGGTTTCGCGAAGATGACGGACGGACCGCATACCTGGGGGTTTGCGACGGCGCCGCAGAAGCACGCAAACAACCGTGAAATCGCCTACGCGCAGGCGCGCGTGATCGGTGGCGGATCGTCAATCAATGCTGAGGTCTTCACCCGCGGCAACCCGGTGGACTATGATCGTTGGGCGGAACAAGAAGGCTGTGACGGCTGGGCGTTCAAGGACATACGGCGGTATTTCCTCCGCTCGGAAGGCAACGCCATTCTTTCGGGAGACTGGCATGGGACCGACGGTCCGCTCGCGGTCTCGAACATCCCCGATCCCCAGTCGATGACGCGTGCATTCGTGCAGTCGTGCCAGGAACTCGGCATTCCGTACAACCCGGACTTCAACGGACAGGTCCAGGCCGGATGCGGCGTATACCAGACCACGACCAGAAACGGTCGGCGCTGTTCCGCTGCCGTCGGCTACCTGAGGCCGGTTCTGGACCGGCCGAACCTGACCGTAGAGACCGGCTGCCTCGTCGAGCGAATCAAGTTCGAGGGCACGCGCGCCGTCGGTGTCGCGTATTCGAGCGGTCGCGCACGCAGGACGGTACGGGCGGAGATTGAGGTCCTGGTGACCTCCGGGGCGGTCGGGACGCCGAAGATCATGATGCTGTCCGGCGTCGGACCCGCGGCGCACCTGCGCGAGCACGGCATCGATGTCGTGCATGACCTGCCGGGTGTCGGCGAAAACCTGAACGATCATTTCGGCATCGACATCGTGGCCGAGCTGAACGGGCATTACAGCCTGGACAAGTACAACAAGCCGCATTGGGCGCTTTGGGCAGGCATGGAATACGTCCTGTTCCGCTCGGGCCCGATCACGTCCAACGTGGTCGAGGGCGGTGCGTTCTGGTTTGCTGGTGACAACCGGTCAGTGCCCGACCTGCAGTTCCACTTCCTCGCGGGTGCCGGAGCCGAGGCTGGCGTTCCGAGCGTGCCGAAGGGCTCGTCGGGCATCACGCTCAACTCCTACACGGTCAGGCCAAAGAGCCGTGGCACCGTGCGGTTGCGCTCGGCCGACCCGTCGTCATCACCTGTCGTGGATCCGAATTTCCTGGCCGAGCCGGACGATCTCAGGACGAGCGTGGAAGGCGTGAAGATCAGTCGCGAGATCTTTTCGCAGCCCTCTCTGCAAAGGCACATCAGGGCCATCAGGTATCCTGATGACGGCGTGAAGACACAGGCGGACTACGAGGCTTACGCACGACAGTACGGGCGCACATCGTACCATCCGACCTGCACATGCAAGATGGGCAGCGACGAGATGTCAGTGGTCGACCCGCAATGCCGGGTTCGCGGCCTGGACGGCATACGCATCTGCGACAGTTCGATCATGCCGAGCCTTGTGGGCTCGAACACGAATGCGCCGACGATCATGATTGCCGAGAAGGCTAGCGACATGATCCGGGGCAATCATTGACGGGACGACCGACCTCGAGGCCTGTCTCTGGCGAAATCAGCTTTCGCCGGAATTGCTGTGCAAGCGGCGAATGGAACCGGATGGGCCGTGAACTCAGTGGTCAGTCCCACTTCGGCGCCCAGGGCACCAGGTCTTCCCCGACGATCCGATAGCCAGTCCGGGTGAGTTTCTCGATCCGCGCCATGTCCACGCTCGACAGCGTGAAGTCCATGATGTCGAAATTTGCCCGGATGTTCTCCGGCTTGGTCGACATGGTGTTCACGCTAACGCCCTTCTGAACGATCCAGCGCAGCACCACTTGGCCTGCAGTCTTTCCGTATGCAGCGCCGATCTCGGTGAACTCGGGATGCTTGAACACCTCGCCGCGAGCGACCGAGCAATATGATGACAGGGGAATGCCCGCCTCGTTCGCACCGGCGAGCAGACGGTCCTGGTTCAGGAGCGGATGGAACTCGACCTGGTTGGTCGCGATCGGTGCGTCGACGATGGACTTTGCGTCCTTCATCATCTGGATCGTGTAGTTCGAAACGCCAATGTTCCTTGCCAGGCCCTGGTCATGGGCTGCTTGCAGGAACTCCAGTGACGGCGCAATGTTGCGGTCCATCGGAGGCCAGTGCAGAAGCAGAACGTCCACGTATTCGACTTGCAACGCCTTCAGGCTCTGCTCGACCGAGGCCATGAACCTGTCTTCGCCGAAATTGTCCGGATGAACCTTCGTCGTGATGCAGAGATCTTCGCGCGAAATGCCTGTTGCCTTCAACGCTTCGCCGGCCTCGGTCTCGTTGCCGTACATCTGTGCAGTGTCGAATGCCCGGTATCCGACTT
>VYCX01000510.1 GCA_009843725.1 Boseongicola sp. SB0675_bin_26 | reverse complement strand
ATCGGCGCGACCTTCATCTCGGAAGTGATCGAAGATGACAACGGCAACCTCGTGAACCAGTTCATCTCGATGGATCCGGGTGTGCCGCAGAACCTGCGGATCGACCCGGACAAGTTCGCGGCGCTCGGCGCTCCCAGCCGAGAAAACCCGCCGTGCCAGATGTCGTACTGATCTCTCGCTGAAGCCGGTCCGGGCGTTCGCGCCCGGACCCTTGGCAGAACCGTACCTCCTGCAGAAACCGTGCGGTCATGACACTGATCAACTTCCTCACTCGGGTCCATTTCGCCGATGGCGTGCTAGAGGAAGCGCTGCATTCTGAAATTGAAGCGAACAACAAGCGGCGCCCGCTGGTCGTCGCTGCCGACGACAGGATGTCAAACCTGGGGGCGGACAGGTTCTTTTCCGGCTTCCCGCTCCGTGCCGAACCGATGGTCTTTTCGGACGTTCCGCACCTGCCCACCGAAAGCGCTGCGCGTGCCGTGGCCAAGCTCTATCGGGACAACGACTGCGACGTGCTGGTTGCATTTGGCTCGAACCGGGTAATCGACTTGGCAAAGGCTGCCAGGATTGCCATCGCTCATGCGGAGCCGCTTGACATGCTGTCGGTCGACGAAGGCGGTTCGCGGCGGATCAACGGCCACCTCCCGCATCTCTACGCGGTCCCCGACATTCTGGGCTTCGCGTCCGCAATCAGCGACTATGCCCGCCTTACGCTGGACGATGACAGGCATATTCTGCTTTCTTCCCGCAACCTTGTCCCTTGCATCACGATATGCGACCCGACCCTCACGCTGGGTGCAATGGCGGAGGACTCGGCGGTTGCCGCGGCTGGAGTGATGTCGCGGGCGATCGACAGCTACCTTTCTCCCCGATACCATCCGCCCGCGGACGGGCTGGCGCTGGATGCGCTGAACCGAATCTGGATCAATATTGGTCCGGCCCTGTACGACGATGACCTGCCAGCGAGACGTGAACTCCTGGCGGCGGGTCTGAACAGTTCGCTTTCGCTTCAGAAGGGACTTTGCATCATTCACGCACTTTGCAACGCCATTACCGCGGCGTCCGCGTCGAATCCAAATCCCAGCGCAGTCGGGGGCGTCGTGATTTCCCACCTCGTTGAATTCTACGAACGACGTCCCGATGGTCGCTGCGATCAAATAAAGCGGGCACTCCGCATCGACAAGGAGCGCACGTTGGCGGATGGTCTTCGAGACATGTTGTCAGAGTGGCCGATTCCGCGGAAATTGTCGGAGCTCGGGGTTGAGGTGAGCGCCCTGGGCAGGGCCGCAACGATTGCGGCTTGCGACCGTGCGGTCACCGGCGATCAGCGGGGTTTCGAACGCTCAGAGATTCGCGAGCTGTTTGCACGAGCCCACTGAGGCCCGTTGACAGTCGGGTCGTGCTTCGGTGGATCAATGCCAACTGACGTCGCTTGCCCGTTCCGCTGGAGCGGAACTGGCGAAAGTCTCCCGGAGGGGCCAATGAGGGCCACCCGAAGATTCCGGCAACTGCGCGAACTGATTGGAGCGAACCTCTGGCGCATGTGTTCGAAGCATTTCTGCAACGCTAGATCTAGTACCCAAACAATCTGAATATACCCCAGAGTATCAAAGGGCCACGTCTTCCTTGATCGCCACTGCGACTTGCCGCGATAAGTCAGCCGATTGGCCGAAAACCGAAAGGATGACCGCAAGGGGGAAGAATCGTTATGGCCAGGGCAATCTCAGTTCATCACGGTTCATTTGGACGGGCGACATTGTACGAACTCGACCGTCCCCTTACCACGCATGCGCACCGCGAAGGGCACCTGATATTCTATCTCGGAGGTCCCGAAGCATCAGCGACCATCAATGGAGACAGGTACGCCATCTCGAAAACCGAAGCGGTCGCGATCAGCCCTTGGGAGCCACACAGCTTCGAGCCTTCGCCATGCGGCCAGAAGCATTTCGTTCTAACGCTTTACATCAAGCCGATGTGGTTTCTCGAGAACAGCCAAAGCGCGGAGTTTTCGCTTGGATTCGGGACGCCCCAGGTCCGGGTGACGCCGACGGTCGAAATGTGGATCGGACGCCTTACGTCCATTCTTCTCGATGAACAGCCGTCCGAGCGGTTCGACGGCTTTCTTTTCGAAACCACGCGACAATGCGTCGACCAGACTTGGAGGAGCGCTGAATCTCGTCCGTTGCTTCGCAATATGCAGTTGAAATTCAACGATTTCCGTGTTCGACGCTCGCTCAGGCTCATGCAGGAGCGGTTTGCAGAGGAAACCGCCATGGACGACCTGGCCCGCGAAGTGGGTCTTTCGCGGCCGCATTTCTTCAAGCTCTTCAAGATGCAGATGGGAATCACTCCCAACCTCTACCTGAACACGCTTCGCACAGAACACGCCATCGACGAATTGATGACGACCGACAAGTCGATCACCGACATCGGCCTTGACCTTGGATTTGCCAGCCAAGCCAGCTTCACGCGTTTCTTCACCTCGAACGTTGGCATTCCGCCGACGGACTACCGGCGCGTCGCACACTTCGTGTAGGTGACGTTTACGCGATCCAGCGTCACCCGATCAGACCTTGGGATACGCGGATTTGCGGTCCGGGCAGTAGCGTCTGTGGGATGCAACTGGACCAAGAGCACAATTGGCGGGTTGCGGCGAAGGAAATTCGTGCACCAAGGAAGCCTGCACAGTCAGCGACCCCTCCCTGAAGGGAGGGGCTTGAGGAACGAAGGTTCCGAGAACCCATGCTGACCAGCACAGGAAAGGAGACTGTGATCCAATCCACCCTGAACCATACGTTGAAGACCAACCCGGGGATGCTTCCTCAGTCCCGGGCTCTTGAAGATTCGTCAGCAGACACGCCGGGTCAGGCACGAAACGGGGCGAATCGTGATGCGGGTGGTCAGGTTGTGCGAGGGGAGACCGGCTTCGGCCG
>VYCX01000163.1 GCA_009843725.1 Boseongicola sp. SB0675_bin_26 | reverse complement strand
GCTACATGCGCGCCCGGGGGCACGAAGTCCTCTTCCTCTGTGCCACCGACGAGCACGGCACGCCCGCAGAGCTCGCGGCCGACAGGGCGGGCAAGCCCGTTGCCGAATATTGCGCGGAAATGTGGGCCGTCCAGAAGGACCTTGCGGACGGATTCGCCCTCTCGTTCGACAAGTACGGCAGGTCGTCAAGCACGCAAAACCACAGGCTGACACAGCATCTCGCGGGAAGGCTGGCCGACGCCGGTCTGATCAAGGAAGTCACGGAAGATCAGCTCTATTCCAGAGCAGACAATCGATTCCTGCCCGACCGGTATGTCGAAGGCACCTGCCCCGAATGCGGATATGAACGCGCACGCGGGGACCAGTGCGAAAACTGCACCAAGCAGCTCGACCCGACCGACCTCATTGATCCTCGTTCGGCGATTTCCGGCTTGACCGACCTGGAGATGCGGGAGACCAAGCACCTCTACCTCAAGCAGCGCAACCTGCGGCAGCAGCTTTCTGACTGGATCGACAGCAAGGCCGACTGGCCGATTCTGACGACCTCGATCGCCCGGAAATGGCTGGATGACGGCGACGGTCTGCAGGATAGGGGCATCACCCGCGATCTCGACTGGGGCGTTCCGGTAATGCGTGGCGACGAACCCTGGCCCGGCATGGAAGGCAAGGTCTTCTACGTCTGGTTCGATGCGCCGATAGAATACATCGCCTGCGCCAAGGAGTGGACGGACGGGCGCGGGGCGGAGGACGCGGAGTGGGAGCGATGGTGGCGCACAGACAAGGGCGCGGACGATGTCCGCTACGTCCAGTTCATGGGCAAGGACAACGTGCCCTTCCACACGCTGAGCTTCCCGGCAACGATCATCGGTTCGGGCGAGCCCTGGAAGCTCGTGGACTACATCAAGTCGTTCAACTACCTGAACTACGACGGCGGACAGTTCTCGACCTCTCTCGGCCGCGGTGTCTTCATGGATCAGGCGCTTGACATCCTGCCGGCGGACTACTGGCGCTGGTGGCTCCTGAGCCATGCGCCCGAAAACTCGGACAGCGAATTCACATGGGACAACTTCCAGGCGAGCGTGAACAAGGATCTGGCCGACGTCTTGGGCAACTTCGTGAGTCGGGTGACCAAGTTCTGCAAGTCGCGCTTTGGCGGCACCGTTCCGTGCGGCGGGACGCCGGGGCCAGATGAAAAGGCTCTGGTCGAGCGTCTCGAAAGGGGCCTCAAAGCCTACGAGACACACATGGAAGCGATCGAGATCCGGAAGTCCGCCGCTGAACTGCGCGCGCTGTGGGCAACCGGCAACGAGTACCTGCAGGCTGCCGCGCCGTGGACTGCCTACGGCGAAAGTCCGGATCGAGCGGCTGTCGCCGTTCGCCTTGCGCTCAACCTGATCCGCGTCTATGCGGCGATCTCCGCGCCGTTCATTCCGGACGCGTCGGCCCGGATGCTTGACGCGGTGAACACGTCCGATTCCGCATGGCCATCGGACATGGGTGACGCGCTGGCATTGCTGCAGCCGGGGCACGCCATTGACGTTCCGGACATGCTTTTTCGGAAGATCACGGATGACGAGCGGGAAACGTGGCGAGCGCAATTTGCGGGAACGCGGGACTGACCTGCCCGAAATGTCCGTGCCAGTCCAAGATGCGGCAACCGTCATCCTCGTCAAGGATCCCCGAGACGCGCCCCGAATCCTGATGGGACAACGGGGCAAGGCCGCAGCCTTCATGCCCCAAAAGTTCGTCTTTCCCGGCGGCGCCGTCGACGAGGCCGACGAATCCGTGCCGTGCCCCGGCCTTGACCCGGCCTGCAGAAAGAGGTTGCTGGCCGAAACGACATCGACCGATCCCGACCGGTTTGCCGCTGCCGCGATTCGCGAACTCTGGGAGGAAACCGGCCAGTGCCTTGGGCGCACCGGCGATTGGTTGAACCCGCCCGGTCCGTGGCGCGACTTTGCCGAGCAAGGCCTTCTGCCTGATGCCAGCGCCCTGAGCTTCTTCTTTCGCGCCCTTACGCCACCCGGACACTCGCGTCGCTACGATGCACGGTTCTTCCTGGCCGATGCAGCCGCGCTTCGGTTCGATGCTGACGATTTCTCTCGGGCCGAATCCGAGCTCAGTCACATCCAGTGGGTACCGGTCGACCGGGCTCGCGAACTCGACCTGCCCTTTGTCACGCAACTTGTCCTGACGGAACTCCAGCGCCACCTCCCACGCACCGACGCCCCGGACCAGGTGCCCTACCTATGCAACGACGAGGCGGGAAGCCGGGTAATCTGGCTCTAGACCAGGAACGCGATCGCAAGGATCGAGGTCGCCAGAACGCTGATTCCGAGCAATTCCCGCGGCATGAGCTTCTCGCGGAACCAGAGCGCGCCGATCAGGATCGAGAAGATCAGTTCGACCTGCCCCACCGCGAAGACATACGCGGCGTTCATCAGGGAGAAGGCGGCGAACCAGCTCCAGCTGCCGACCAGGGAAAAGACGCTGACGATCGACGTCTGGCGCCAGGCAGCAAGGGTGGCGACGATCTGGCCCGGTTCCTTCAGCCAAAGCCAGACTCCCAGCGCCAGTGTCTGCCAGAGCACGACGACCGACAGAGTCACGCCACCAGTCAGAACCGGGTCTCCGGACGAGAGCGACAGCGTCGCGCCCCGGTAGGTGACCGCCGAGAGCGCAAACAGGATGCCGGACAGGATCCCGATTCCCGCAGCCTTGTTGAAAATGCTGCCGCCTTCGGGCGGATCGGACAGGAGCAGCACGCCGACAAATCCGAAGGCAATGGCGGCAGCCCCCGGACCCGAAATCGTGTCGCCCAGGATGGCAAAGCCCGCGAGAGCGGTCAGCATGACCTCGGTCTTCTTGAACGTGATGCCAACCGCGAAAGCCCGCATCGAGAAAAGGCTGACGGTGCAGACCGTGGCCAGGATCTGGAA
>VYCX01000111.1 GCA_009843725.1 Boseongicola sp. SB0675_bin_26 | reverse complement strand
GCATCGATCGCGCGTTTCGACGACAACTTCCTGACCGTGATGCGGAACGGCATGGTTGATCACGCCGGATCGATGGACGGCGTCAATCTTCAGGTCGAGGATGCAACCGACGACATCGGCAAGCAGATCGACCAGGTGAAGAACTTCGTCGCCTCGGGCGTTGACGCGATCATCGTCAACATTGTCGACACGTCCGCCGGTGCCGCGGTGTCGGCTGCTGCCGGCGACGTGCCGCTCGTCTACGTCAATCGCGAGCCTGACAACGTGAATGATCTTCCGTCGACGCAGGCGTTCGTTGCGTCGAACGAGATCGAGTCCGGCACGCTCGAGGCCTTCCAGATCTGCCGCAACCTGCGCGCCGCAGGAAAGGCCGGCGGTGCCATGGGATACCTGATGAACGGTCAGCTTTCGAACCAGGCTGCCGTCCAGCGGTCCAAGGACGTGCATGACGTCATTGGCATGGACATGTGCAACTTCATGACGCTGATCGACGAGCAGACCGCAAACTGGAGCCGCGACGAGGCACAGTCCCTGATGACGAACTGGCTTTCCTCGGGCGAGGACTTCGACTTCGTCATCGCCAACAACGACGAAATGGCCATCGGCGCGATTCAGGCCATGAAGGCGGCGGGAATCGACATGGCCGACGTGGAAGTTGGCGGCGTGGACGCCACCCAGGACGCTCTGGTCGCGATGCAGGCCGGCGAACTGGACGTGACCGTTTTCCAGGATGCCTTCGGACAGGGTGCAGGTTCGGTGGACACCGCCATCGCGCTGGTAAACGGCGAGGATGTTGACCAGAAGGTCTACATTCCGTTCAAGCTGGTGACGCCAGACAACATCGGTGACTTCCTCGACAAGAACTGAGTTTCCGAATGCGGGGCGGCAGCCAATGCCGCCCCGCAAGTTCCGGACTCGCGTGTCCGGGGCGTGACGACCGACGGGAGCGGATAATGGCTGACACATCCCATGGCACCGGCGGCCTTGCGTTCGACAAGTCGAAGCGGGCCTGGCCGAACGAATTCAACGTCTTCATCGCGCTCATCCTGATAGTCCTGATCTTCGAAGCCTTGGGGCAGCTGCTTCCCTACATGAAGGGCCAAAGCATGCTCTTCGACTTCAATACGGGACGTGACGGCACGATCCTGAACATGGCGCGGATCAAGATCATCATTCTCCAGGTCTCCATCATCGGGATCATCGCGCTGGGGGTCACGCAGGTCATCATCACGGGGGGGATTGACCTGAGCTCGGGCTCGATCGTTGGCGCGACGGCAATGATCTCGATGAGTTTCGCCCAGACCGAACTGGTGAACGGCAACCCCAACCCGAAAGCGATATTCGGACCCTGGGCAATGGACCTTCCGATTCTCGTGCCGATTGCGGTCGGGCTGGGATGCGGATTGGTTGCCGGATCGATCAACGGGTTGCTGATCGCCTATACCCGGATCCCGCCGTTCATTGCGACGCTCGGCATGATGGTGAGCGCGCGTGGTGTTGCCAAGTGGTGGTCGCGCGGCAATCCGATTTCCTTTCCGACAGACGAATATGCGGCGATCTCGAACGGGAATCTGGTGGACGGCCTGACCTTCGGCGCATTTTCGGAGAGCTGGGTCGTGACGCAGGTCTTCGATGGCCAGAATCCGGCGATCTACTTCCTTTTGCTCGCGGTGCTCTTTCATTTCATCATGAAATACACCGTGTATGGCAAGCACACGTATGCGATCGGGTCCAACGAGGATGCGGCGCGCATGTCCGGCATCAATGTGGCGTGGCAGAAGGTCATGGTCTACGCGATCGCGGGCATGCTAGCGGGATTCGCCGCGATACTCCTGACATCGCGCAACGTGACCGCGCAGGCTGGCATGGGCTTTGTCTATGAGCTTGACGCGATTGCGATGGCGGTGATCGGTGGCGTTTCGCTGGCGGGTGGCCGCGGCTCGATCATCGGCACCGTGCTCGGAGCCATGATCTTCGGCGTGATCATTTCCGGCTTCACGTATCTCAAGCTGGACGCCTTCTATCAGGAAATGGTCAAGGGCGGAATAATCGTTGCTGCCGTCGTCCTCGACCAGTGGCGCCAGCGGCGCGCGGCATTGAAGTCGTGAGGAGGGCGAGATGAGCGATGATGACATCGTCCTGAGGACCGAGGACCTGACCAAGCACTATGGCGGTGTCCATGCGCTGGAAGGGGCAGATTTTGAACTGAAACAAGGCGAGCACGTCGCCATCATGGGGGACAACGGCGCGGGCAAGTCGACTTTCGTGCGTCAGATCACTGGCGTTGAGCAGCGAACGCGAGGCAGGATATGGCTCTATGGCGACGAGGTGAACTTCGCAGGGCCTCTTGATGCTCGAGAAGCCGGCATCGAGACCGTGTTCCAGACCTTGGCGCTCGCAGACGACCTCGACGTTCCGGACAACCTGTTCCTTGGTCTCGAGATGACGAAGTGGAACTGGCTCGGGCCGTTCCGCGTGCTGGACTACAAGGGAATGCGAGACGCGACCGTGGCCGGGCTTGAAAGGACGGCGGTCAAGATCCCCAATATCCGGAACACGATCCGCAACATGTCGGGTGGCCAGCGGCAGTGCGTTGCAATTGCCCGGACCGCGACGTTCCATTCACGGCTGACGATCATGGACGAGCCAACAGCGGCCCTGGGTGTTCAGGAAACCGCCCAGGTCGAGAACATCGTCCGGCAGCTCAAGGAAGCGGGCGAACCCTTGATCCTGATCAGTCACAACATGCGCCAGGTCATGGATCTTGTGGATCGGATCATCGTGTTTCGCCGGGGCCGAATCGTCGCAAATCTTGATCGCGACGACACCGATGGTCAGGACGTGGTCGCGTACATCACGGGTGCCAAGACCGGCGCCGAATACGAGGGCGCCGCGTAGAGGTCGGGTTGAGCATCCGGATGCCGGACAGCTGGTCCAGAC
>VYCX01000319.1 GCA_009843725.1 Boseongicola sp. SB0675_bin_26 | reverse complement strand
CCGGACCTTCACGTTGTAGTCGATCACGCGCTTGACAGGCACCAGCACCTTCATCAGCGGGGCTCCTCCTTGAGATTTGCGCAGGGTTTACCGGAGCCGCTCTGGCTTGGACAGAGCAAAATCGACATGCCACGCCAAGGACGCGTCGCTTGGCCCGGCCGCGGACCAAGCCTTCGCGACGTGCGTGGCTGCACATGGGACCTTGCTGGCGAGTCGGTGCGCGAGAAGGAATCAGGTGACCGGAAGTTTCGGCGAATCGCTGCGTTCCGGCCTGCGTTTCGATTGTCCGATCAAGTGGTGATCGCCGCTTCGAGAAAAAGAATCGGGATTTGTCCTAGGGTTTGCAAAAGTCAAGTGCAAAGGATGGTTGATTGCTACCCGTTCTGCCGTCTAGCCTGTGAACTGCGATTCACGTCGTCCTTGGGGGGGCAGGTTGATGGGACAGGGCAGCTGCGTCGGGGAAGTCGATCCTGACGAAGCGTGGCAAATCCTTGAGAAGGAGGAGTCAGCCCGTCTTGTGGCTGTCAGGACCCGTGCAGAGTGGAATTTTGTCGGCGTGCCTGACATGGGGAATTTGGGAAAGACGCCGATCCTGATCGAGTGGTCATCCTATCCCGACATGTCCTTGAACCCGGCATTTGCCGACGAGGTCGAGGATGCGGTCGGCTCCGATGCGATCGGACCCCTCCTCTTTCTCTGCCGTTCAGGGGTGCGGTCATTGAAGGCCGCCACGACAGTGGCCGATCATTATGCCCGACAGGGCCGATCTGTCGCCTGCCTGAACGTATCCGAAGGGTTCGAGGGTGACGTGGACGCGTCTGGACACCGGGGCCGCCAGCTTGGCTGGAAGGCGCGGGGGCTGGCATGGCGCCAGTCGTGAAGCAAGGGACGTTGCGGGCAAGTTATGACCAAGAAATCCTGGGAAGAGACACGACAGAATCTGATATCGGCGGTTGGCAAGAGCAATTACACGAACTGGATAGAACCGCTTGAACTTGCGCGGATCGAAGGCGGCGTCGCCAAGTTCCATGTGCCGACCACCTTCATGGGCAACTGGGTCCTCCGGAATTTCGGCGACCACATCCTTCGGGAACTGACCAAGTCCGGGAACAAGGTGACACGGGTCGAGTTCGCGGTTCCCGAGACCGCGCAGCCGAACCGGAAACGCACGGCCCGGTCGAAGGACAAGCCAGCCAGTGCCGTGACCGGGCAGATCGGCGGCGAGGTGCCCGGCGCGCCGCTCGATGCGCGGTTCACGTTCGAGAGCTTTGTTGTCGGCAAGCCGAACGAACTGGCGCACGCGGCGGCCCGCAGGGTGGCAAAGGGCGGCCCCGTGACGTTCAACCCGCTCTTTCTCTATGGCGGCGTCGGACTGGGCAAGACGCATCTGATGCATGCGATCGCCTGGGAGCTGCGCAAGCGATCCTCCGGACTGCACGTCGTGTACCTTTCGGCGGAGCAGTTCATGTACAGGTTTGTCCAGGCGCTCCGCGACAAGGACATGATCGCGTTCAAGCAGCTCTTTCGTTCGGTCGACGTGCTGATGATCGACGACGTGCAGTTCATCGCGGGCAAGGACGCGACGCAGGAAGAGTTCTTTCACACCTTCAACGCCCTTGTTGACCAGAAACGCCAGATCATCGTGAGCTCGGACAGCGCCCCCACGGACATTGACGGGATCGACGACCGGATCGTGAGCCGGCTGCAGTCGGGGCTCGTCGTGGACGTGCATCCGACCAACTACGAGCTTCGGCTCGGCATTCTCCAGCAAAAGGTGGAGCAGTTCTCGGAACAGTTCCCGAATCTGGGGATCCAGGAAGGCGTCCTCGAATTCCTCGCGCACCGCATCTCCAGCAACGTGCGTGTTCTCGAGGGCGCCTTGATGCGCCTTTTTGCATTCGCGTCCCTGGTCGGTCGCGAGATCACGATGGAACTGACGCAGGATTGCCTGTCGGACGTGCTGCGCGCGTCGGATCGCAAGATCACGGTCGAGGAGATCCAGCGCAAGGTCAGCGAGCACTTCAACATCCGCCTTTCGGACCTGATCGGCCCGAAGCGCGTCCGCACCTTCGCTCGCCCGCGCCAGATCGCAATGTATCTTTCGAAACAGCTCACTTCCCGCTCGCTGCCCGAGATCGGCCGCCGGTTCGGAGGGCGCGACCACACGACGATCATGCACGGGGTCCGCAAGATCGAGGAGTTGAAACAGCAGGACAGCCAGATCGCTGATCACCTGGAACTCCTGCGCCGTTCGCTGGAGGCGTGACGAGCGCATGAGGTGACGGAACTCCTGCCATGGCTCGTCGTCGCGGCGCTGATCATCGGAATCGGAAAGGGCGGGTTTCCTGTCGCTGCCGCACTTGCGGTTCCGTTCCTGGCACTCGTCATGAACCCGGTGAAGGCGGCAGCGCTTGTCCTTCCTGTCCTGATCGTCGCTGACTGCGCCGCCCTCTGGCTGTACCGTCGGCACCATTCCCGCCGGAACCTCGCGATTCTCTTGCCAGCCATGGTTCTGGGACTCGTGATTGCCACGCTGATCGTGCCCTACGCGTCCGAACCGCTCTTGCTTGCCTTTACGGGATGCGCAGGGCTTTGGACCGTTTGGCGCCAATGGTTCGCTTGGAGACCTGCCACGACGCGGAACGCAAGCGTTGCTTCAGGCGCCTTTTGGGGCATCGTTGCAGGGATCACGTCCTTTCTGACGCATTCAGGCGCGCCCGCGACCCACGCCTATCTCCTGCCGCAAAGCCTGCCCAAGCTGATTCTGACAGGCACGATGGCAATCACGTTCGCCATCGTCAATTTCGCCAAGATTCCGAGCTACAGTGCGCTAGGGTTCTTCGACGGGCTGAATTGGCCGCTGGCGGCAGGGCTTGCCGGCGTGGGCGTTCTCGGCGCCTTTCTCGGCAGGTTTCTGGCGGAGATGCCGGAACCGCTCTACATG
>VYCX01000424.1 GCA_009843725.1 Boseongicola sp. SB0675_bin_26 | reverse complement strand
GACAATCTAGGGAGAAACAAATGAACTCATTCACAAAAGTTCTTGGAGTGGCGAGCTTTGCCATCTCCTTGGCCGCATCTGCCGGCATTGCAAGCGCCGACGCACTGCGCGCGCATACCACTGCACCCGGCGCGGCGCCGAACACAATGACCAAGCTGTTGGCAAAATATGCTGAAGACGCCGGCATCGATGTTCAGGTCATCGAGGGTCAGAAACTGATCAAGTCGATGCTGCTTCTTGGGCAGGGCAAAATTGAACTGATGCCAACAATCGTTGGTCAGTATGCCCGCCTCGCCACGGGAACTGGCCCCTACAAGGACATGGGTGACAAGGGTCCGGAAATCGCGGACGGCATTCGATCGCTGATGGAGTTCAATGCGGCGACCATGCAGACCTTTGCTTGGGAAAGCACCGGCATCAAGACCTATCATGATCTGAGGGGCAAAAAGGTGTATGTCGGTCCAGGCGGCGGTGGCGCCGGAACTGATACCGAAGAAGTCATACGCCTCGTAACTGGCATGGAGCCGGGCGAATACGAAAGCTTCAAGGCGCCTTGGGGTGAAGGCATGGCCATGATGCGCAATGGTCAGGTCGATGCAATGGTTCGCGTTGCCCCTGTTGGTGCCGCGATCATTCAGGAATTTGGCCTGTCGAAGCCGATCCGCTTCGTTCAAATCCCTGAGGAAGATCTTCCGAAGGTCCAGCCGTATCTGAAGGTTCCAGGTCGTTCGATGTCGACAATCCCGGCGGGAACCTACGAAGGTCAAACCAACACGGAGGCCGTGAATACCTTCTCGTTCGTTGCCGGAATGGCCGTGAACGCCGATGTCAGCGACGACGTTGCCTATACCCTGACCAAGGCTTTCTGGGACAATGTTGACGAGATCAAGGCCAGCGCGTCCTTCCTTAGCACGCTTGACCCTCAAAACCCCTTCACGGTCCTCAACGTCAAACTGCATCCCGGTGCGCTGAAGTACTATGACGAGGCGGGAATCGCCGTACCGGACGCTCTTCGCTAAGCGCCAACACTTCGTGCGGCGGCGGCCCGGCCGCCCCCGCCCGCCGGTGGCGCACGCAAAGTTGCGAGAATGTGGGGCCAAGCCGCCCCGCGCGGAGCGCCGTTCTTGCGGGTTGCGGGATATCTGGCGTTACTGATTGGCGGCGTTACGGCCGTCATCTGCATCCTGAACGCCGCCCCCGGCTTCTTTGGTCTGCCAACCTTTGGACCATTGGATTCCAAGCAACTCAAGCCAGCGGTCTTTTTCGCCTGCATCCTGGTCTACGTCCTTTCTGTGCCATTTGGTGCGAGACTTGGCGAAAAGTCCGGCCCAATTGCAGGATGGGCAGGCTACCTTGTTGACGTTGCGGTCATTGCCGTCACGGCTGTCGCATGCTGGCAATACTACGTTATCACCACCATAATTGACGACGCGATCTACTTCTTCAGCCCGCAAGATGCCTGGATAGCGACAGCCGTCACGATTTGCGTGCTCTTTCTGTGCTGGCGTGCGTGGGGATTGCCGCTGACCATAGTTGCTGGCGTGTCGGCATTGTACTTCTTCACTTCCGATCATTGGCCCGGTTTCGCGCAAAGGTCTGCGCCGGAATTTGTCGAGGGCGCCGCCCTTCATCTGTGGTTCGACCTTGGTTTGGGGATGCTCGGAAGCATTGCCTCGATTATGATCCTTGTCGTGTTTGTCTTCATTGTCTTTGGCCAATTGCTCGAAGGCACCGGAGCCGGCATCTCGCTCATTCGGGTCGCGTTCCACCTGACGCGTCGTTTGCGGGGCGGCCCCGCCCACGCTGCCATCGTGTCGTCCGGGCTGTTTGGCACCATGTCCGGGAATGCCTTGGCCAACGTCGTCGGCACCGGCGTCCTGACCATCCCAATGATGAAAAGATCGGGCTTCCCGCCGCATTTCGCTGGCGCTGTCGAAGCGACCGCATCTTCGGCTGGCCAGATCATGCCGCCGGTCATGGGTGCGGCGGCGTTTGTTTTGGCCGATATTATCGGCATGTCCTACCTGAGCGTCATTACTGCGGCGCTCGTCCCGGCATTGCTCTACTATTTCTCGCTCTTCGCGGCAGTCTATTTCGAGTCCGGCCGGTTGGACATCAAGCCCGAGAAGATTGATGACGAAAACCTGCAGGTCACCCGGCAAGATGTCATCAACATGATCATGATTTTCGGCCCCGTTGTCGTCATGGTGGTGGCGCTGAACAATGGCTACTCGGCCGCCGGTGGCGGCGTTTTTGCGTTGATCACGACGATTGTTCTCAGCTTCGTCAATCCGGCGATCCGTCAAGCCCCCTGGAAAATCCTGGTCGCCATCGGTCGCGGCGGCCAGGTGTTTGCAAGGATCTTCATCGCTGTCGCGATCATTGGCCTTATCGTCTCCGTCCTTGGCGCAACGGGCCTGCCGACGGACTTTGCCAACATGGTGTCGCGTGTTGGCACGAACGGACTGATGGTCAGCCTGTTGATCGCAATGCTGGCGGCCCTGTTGCTTGGCATGGGCATGCCAACGCTGCCAGCCTACCTGACGATTGCCTTGGTTCTTGGACCGACGCTTCGACAGTTCGGCCTCTCAGATCTGTCGCTGCACCTCTTCGTCCTTTACTACGGCGTTGCCTCCTCAATTACGCCTCCCGTGGCAATAACGGCCTTTGCAGCGGCGGGAATCGCGGGAAGCCCGCCGATCAAGACCTCGCTCTATGCCTACCGTGTTGGGATCGTGAAGTTTCTTGTTCCCTTCATTTTCGTCTACTATCCCGTTCTTCTCATCGTCGACGAAAGCGGGTTTTCTGCCACGGACTTCGTCTTGACCCTTGTGCGCGTCGTCGTGGCGATCCTGACATTGTCATCGGCTTTGGCGGGCTTCGACACGTCACGTTTGTCATGGCCCGAGATAGCCATTCGCATCATCGCTGCTCTTGGATGCCTGATC
>VYCX01000460.1 GCA_009843725.1 Boseongicola sp. SB0675_bin_26 | reverse complement strand
AGCATGTGGACGGGATCGATGGATTCCGTGCCGAGAGCCATGGCGCCCACGGCCTGAATGCCGCCCATGACGTAAATCTCGTGCGCGCCTCCCAATTTCATCGCGGTGACGATGGCCGGATGCGGCGCGCCGTCAACGGGTGGCGCCGAGGCGATGATGCGCGGCACCCCGGCAACGGACGCGGTCAGGACCGACATGTGCGCGCTGGCGACCATCGGGAACTTTCCGCCCGGGACGTAGCAGCCAACGGACTGGACCGGAATGTTCCTGTGTCCGAGTGTCACGCCGGGCAGCGTCTCGACCTCGACGTCCGTCATCGACCTGCGTTGCGCTTCTGCGAAGCGCCGGATCTGTGCCTGGGCGAACTTGATGTCCTCCATGTCGCGGTCGTTCACCCTTTGCATCGCGGCCTCGATCTCGGAACCGGAAAGGCGGAAGCTGGCGGGTTCGTAGCTGTCGAACCTCGCGGACATTTCGCGGACGGCGTCGTCGCCTCGCGCCTCGATGTCGGCAAGCGCCGCCTCGACGCTGGCGCGCACCTTCGCGTCGTCTTCGGCCTTTTCGGCTTCTGGCTTGGAACGTTTCAGGTAGTCGATCGTCATGTTGTCTCCCTTGCGGCACCCTGGGGATTGGCGCCCTTCGCGGGTTGCCTCAGAATTTCGTTTGGAGGATGCGCATCGCAGCGACGCATCCGCTCGCGAACCCTCCTGGCCATTGCGGCCCGAAGGCACGCTGGTCAGCCTTCGATGCGCGCACCCGTCTCGCTGTCAAACAGGTGGCAATGCGAACTCTCTATCCGGATCGAGACGGTGTCCCCGATCTCGGCCCGGAAGGCCTTGTCCGTCCTGGCGCTGACGAGCGTTCCGCCGATGCGCAGGCTGGCCATTGCCGCGTCTCCGAGGAGTTCAAGCGTGTAGATGGGTGCGGTGATCTGCCCGCCCTCCGTCGAGACCTCGGCGTCCTCCGCGCGGAATCCGAGCGTCACCTCGCCGTCAGGCGCGTCGAGTCCGACGATTTCGGTGCGCTCGGTGCGGAAGGTGCCACCCTCGACGATGCCGTCGATCAGGTTCATGGCCGGATTGCCGATGAAGCCTGCCACGAAGGTGTTTGCCGGGAAGTCATAGATTTCGGTCGGCGATCCCACCTGCTGAACCACGCCGCGCTCCATCACAACCACGCGGTCGGCAAGCGTCATTGCCTCGATCTGGTCATGGGTGACGTAGATCGTGGTCACCGCAAGCTCGTGGCTGAGATTCTTGATCTGGGCACGGGTTGACACCCTGAGCTTGGCGTCGAGGTTCGACAGCGGTTCGTCCATCAGGAACACGTTGGGTTCGCGCACGATGGCGCGGGCCAGCGCCACGCGCTGGCGCTGGCCGCCGGAGAGTTCCGCCGGCTTGCGATGCAGGAACTCGTCAAGCTCCACCATCGCGCTGGCGCGCATGACCTTGTCCTCGTGGCCGCCGGGATCCGTTCCCCTGACCTTGAGCGGGAAACGGATGTTCTCGTACACGTTCATGTTCGGGTAGAGGGCGTAGCTCTGGAACACCATGGCCACGTCCCGGTCCTTGGGCTCGAGATCGTTGACGACCTTGCCGTCGATCAGAATGTCTCCCTCGGTCGGGTCCTCCAGTCCCGCGATCATCCGCATCGTTGTCGTCTTGCCGCAGCCCGACGGACCAAGCAGCACCAGGAACTCGCGATCCGGAATGGTCAGGTTGAAGTTGTCGACCCCGACAAACGACCCCCAGCGCTTCGAGACACCATTCAATTGAATCTCGGCCAATGAAACCTCCCCCAAATCTCGCGTTTGCATACGCTTGCAAGCACTGTAGACTCGCGCGGCGATTGCAAGCAAGGTCTTTGTTGCAGGCGATTGCGAACAATGAACGTGCGGGTAGTAGACGTGGGCGGCTTTCAGAGGCAAAAGAGCGTCGTTCGGGCGTTTCATGCGGCCCTTGACCGGGTGGCAGGCGACGGGGTCACTGGGGTGATCGAGGAGTTCTCCGGTTCCGGCTTCCTGTGGCGCGGATATCATCCGTTCGGCGTCCTGGACGATGTCCGGGACGTGTCCGACCGGTTCTGGAAGCCGTTGAAGCGATCGCTTTCCGGACTTCAGCGGCGTGAGGACGTCTTCTTTGCCGGCCTGAACGAAGTCGACGGGTTCAAGTCCGTTTGGGTGGTTTCGATGGGGCATCTGCTCGGCCTCTTCGACGAGCCCTGGCTGGGCATTCGACCGTCCGGGAAGATCGTGATGCTGCGCTACTGCACCTTTCATCGAGTGGAAGGCGACAGGATCGCGGAGACCGCGATGTATTTCGACATCCCGCATCTCATGGCGCAGGCGGGTCAGAACCCGTTTCCGGACGCGACGGCGCAGCATCTCGTGCAGCCGGGACCGCTGACCCATGACGGGCTGCTCCTGGATCCCCAGCCCGAAGCCGAAGGCGCCCGGACGCTCAGCCTGATCAACGCCATGGTAGCCGATCTCGGCAACTGGGATCTGGGTCTGCCGCTGGAGGAGGAGCTCGAGCGGACATGGCACGATGACATGCTCTGGTGGGGGCCAACCGGCATCGGGGCGAGCTACACGATCGAACGATACGCGAAGCAGCATGCCGGGCCGTTTCGGGCCGCTTTCGGCAACCGGACGCGAACCGGCCACATCGCGCGCCTTGCCGAAGGGCGCTATGGCGGCTTCTTCGGCTGGCCCAACTTCACGGCGTGCCTCACCGGCGAATTCATGGGGCATGCGCCGACCGGCCGAACGGGCGAGTTTCGCGTCATCGACATCTACCGCCGCGAGGGCGGCCTGCTGGCGGAGAACTGGATCTTCATAGACCTGCCGCATTTCTGGAAGACGCAGGGCGTCGACACGCTCCCGGAGGATGCAACATGAGAACAGTAGTGTCCCATTAATAGTCGAATAGATTCAACTGCTTACCAGGGCCGTCCG
>VYCX01000497.1 GCA_009843725.1 Boseongicola sp. SB0675_bin_26 | reverse complement strand
CCGGCCGCTGAAGGGATCGAGTTCCCGGACCTCCGTCGCGCCCCGCCCCGCCCCGATGTCCGCCCTGACCTCCTCGAAACGCCGGTCCCGCTCCGCCCCTTCGGTGAGGACCGCCTTCACGGCGTCGGACGCGTATTCCAGGGCGTGCACAGGTCGAGCACGAAGGTGACCTTCCCGCCCCCGAAGATCTCGTCGCACGTGTTCCGCGTCCATTCCGCCCCGTCGGAGACGGCGACGATTCACCCCGACCTCGGCGTCCTGGATGAACGCCGTCGAGAGGTTCTTCTCGAAGCTGCCCAGGCAGAGGCGGAAGGACACGCTCTTCGACTCGCCCGACGAACGCATCGCCGCCATCAAGGGCTACATCGAACACCACAACGCCAACGACGCCCGCCCGGTCCGCTGTAGCAGTAAGCCGGAGGACCTCATCGAGGCGTGGAAGCGAGGCCACCAGATGCTTCAGGAAATGACATCAAATGAGTGAATCAAACCACTAGACGCCGAAGCATTCCAGAACGTGCGGTGCCGGCCGTGATTGTCTCCAGCGGGTGCCGCAATCGTGCGCGGCGCGTCAACCCGGGCCAAACTTGGCCCGTCCATGGAGGACGACATGTGCAAGGAGGTCAATGCGCGAAGCGATTCGTGATCTGATCGCAACCTGGACTTGGCGAAAGACGCGTTGCAGTCCAGAAGATCGTGTCTTATCTCGTGAGCGCAAGCAACCGCAATTGTTCCGCTGTTCGCCGAACCCAAAGAGGAGCGCTTTCATTTGTTTCTCCACATCTTCCCGACATCGCTAGACAACCAGTTTCCCGGTCACAAAATCGCACTGTACCTATTCTACGCGCTCACGGCTCTCACCCTTTGGCGCAGTCAGCATCATCTGTTTGCACACGATGGCGGCGCGCAGAGCATTGCCTCAATCCCGCTGGATTCATATCAAGATAGTGCGGCTGCGACGGTGATTGGGATATTCGGCTTATGGGGATTGTCCCAGTTGATAATTGGTTTGATTTACCTGCTCGCTGCTGTCCGATACCGCGCGCTAATACCAATGCTCTACCTGCTGTTCACGGTTGAATACGCGATGCGTCTTTGGGTTGGGGCGAACAAGGCAATTGAGACGACCGGAACCGCCCCTGGGAGCGTGATCAACCTGCCATTCATGATCGCAGGCGTGATACTTTTTGCACTTAGTGTATGGCGTCCCAAGCCAAAGTGATGGCCTGAACCCAACATAGGGTGCGCAAGGTCAACAGGCGTGAGTGCAGCGGGTGAAAGTCCCGCAGGAAGGAAAGGCTAACCACCACTTTCACCGCGAGCCGTGCGTCGGACATCGCGAGGTGTCAGGCGAAGCGTCGGAAGCGGCATGCATGGGCCGGGCGATTGGACCTTGAAATGGGTTTGATCGGATGCGCCGAGACTGCCTTATGGTTCGAAGGCAGCACCCATCAGCCGAATTGGTGAGGCGAAGTGGGGCATCCCGGGGTCAAGGAACCATGGCACGCGCAGAAGCACTTCACCGGGACCTGGGAGGTCACCAGGTCCAGACCCTCAAGATTCGCGACGTGACGGCTCGCCGCCTCGAAGCTCATGAGCTGCGCAGTCCCGGCGATGACGCTCGCCATCCCCGGCGCGAAAGCGCTTCCCTCCAGGTCCGGCGCCCGGTCCGGCGGGAAGCTTCCCTTGTCGCACGACCGGCAATGGAAGCACGTCCGTTCCACCTCGACCCGTCCCAGCCGGGTCAGGAAGGACTTCGCCACCGCCGCCGAGGGCATCAGTCCCGGAGCGTCCGACGCAAGATCCGCCGCCAGGCCCGGAAGCTGCGGTCTGAACTCCGCCAAAACCGCCTCCAGAAGCGCCTCGAGCAGCCTTTCCTCCGGGAACGTCCAGGCTCCGCACCTCGCCGTCCTGCAGCCAGTGCCGGACGTAGCCGCCCTCGCGCGTGCGAACCACCGCCGCGCCCTCCTCCCCCAGACCTTCCGGACACGCCACCGCGTCCGGATACCGATGCCCGTGATCCCCTTTGCCATGCGCCATGGTTCGTGCTTCTGCCCGTCACCTGCAACGGCGCATCGCCGGCCGGTTCGTCCGGCCGATGTCGCCATGCCTCCCAAGACATTGGACCAGAAAACGCCAGAGTCAAAAAAGTTGGGCCACACCCGGCTGCGGGACCGCCCTCCGGTCGCCAGGCCGGGCGCCTGGCGCAGTCGTTCGCCGGTCTTCCGCCCGATTTCGGCCGCGGCGCGGGAGGTTCGCGAGAAAATGCGTTGCGCACCGATCTCGTTGGCGAACCGCACGACCCGGACCGAGTTCGGCGACGCCCTTGACCGAGAATGCGCAAGGCAGCGCTGGCGCCGCCAATCGGTCATTGCACCGGGGCGTGACGGCTGCGTGATCCGCGAAGATCCTCCGGCTGTTCGGAATGGGCGTCCTATGGACGTCATGCGACGGCGCCCCGGCGCGGTCCCTGCATGGACCGGACGGCCGTCATTGCGGTGTTCGCCCCTGAACTCGAGCATGATCAGGGGGCCGTCAGTCAGGATCAGCGCGGAGCGCATCGGGTTGTGCGCAGTCCGGACCTGCTTGCTCGAACTGTCGAAGGCGTGGCGGATGTTGGCCGGATCGTGCAGCAACTGTGCAGCGACATCGGCATTCGCCATCGCCTTGCGAAACCGTCCCGACCGATGGGCGCAGGCCCTTTCCAGCTCATCCGGTGCGACGGGGCTGATCAGGGGCGTGTCTGCGCCCTCGCTGTTCAAATGCGCCAGCGTGCGCTCGTCCTTGAGCAGTGACGGCATCTCGGTCATTTCGGTGCGGATTCCTCGGCAGGCCGGCGAGCGGCGGGCAAGGCGGCCGGCGTCAGGCCGGGCGGCCGTAGAACCCGATCCGTTCGTCTTCCGAGAACATGACGCCGGGCCTGTCGTAGTAGGAAAACACCGCGATCATCCGTTCCCGGTCCCCGCGGATCTTGGTCACGCGATGCGGAGTGTTGATGCCGCGAAAGACGTTCAGGGCGCCAGGTCTTGGCGTGACCACCCGCAGGTCCGGATCCTCGTTCCGCAACAGCCTGGCAACGCCGTCGTAGTTGGGATTGTCCGCAGTGCGCAAGTCGGTACGATACTCGAAGTCGCCGCCTGCTTCCGGCGCCTGCAAAAGCAGCGTCGTGGTGAACTCGGAGCGGTCGAAGTGCCAGTTCAGCGTTTCGCCCTTGTGGTAGGCCATCACGTTGATCCGAGCGAGCGGATCATCCATGACGAAGAGCGCCCGCTTGCCCATCGTCACCGCCAAAAAGTCAACCAGTGGCGGCCAGGCGTAGATCTCTGTGACCGGATTGGCGCCCAGCTGATCAGCGCACAGCGTATGGTTGACGGTCTGAAACCGTGTCAAGGCCGGATGATCCGGAGCCAGGTCCGGCAGCTCTTTCTTGAAATAGATGTTGTGCGTCCGCCTGTGGGTAAAGCCGTCGCTGGCCATTGTCGGCTTGAGGTCGTCGGCGGCGGCCTGCGCGACCTTCGGCTTCAGAAACCCATCCAGATTGTACATGCCGTGTGCGGCCAGATCGGCCCGGCACCGCTCGCACAAGGCTTTGCATTCGTCGCTGCCAGGACGGTCGATTGGATAGGTCTCAAGATCAAGCAGGTGCTGCATTGCAAGTTCCTCCTGGTGACCAAGAGACAAAATTGCCGGTTCTTCACAACAGGAAAATCTGGTCGCATGGCTGTGCGTCACCATGAAATCCGCCTCCTTTGCCGCCGGGGCCTGCCTTGCATCGGCGCGACTCCATCGGCCAGCCTGATCATGACTTCCGATTTCCGAAGCCGATCCGCCACGCCGGTTTCAATGGCCGGGGTCGCGCACGACAAATGATGAATTCGGCAGGTCCGCGCCGCTGAGGCGATCGTCACGGGCGCGTCATTTCGGGCACTGTGCGCAAGGTGCCTGGCCCCGATGAAGGTGAAGCCGCGACGTTCGGATTCAGCAGTGAACCCCACGGCTCCTCGTCTCCCTCCGCCGGGCCGGGCCGGAGTGGCCCGGCCTTCAGAGCCAGGTCGGATGAAACTTGCCGGCGGGCGACAACGTGAAGATGTCGCAGCCGTCATCGGTCACGCCGACCGAATGCTCAAACTGCGCGGAAAGCGACTTGTCTCTCGTGACGGCCGTCCAGTCGTCTGACAGAATCTTGGTTTCGGGCCTGCCAAGATTCACCATCGGCTCGACGGTGAAGAACATGCCGGGCTCCAGCACCGCGCCCGTTCCAGGTCTCCCGAAATGCAGAACGTTGGGCGGGGCATGGAACAGGCGCCCGAGACCGTGGCCGCAAAAGCCCTGGACCACGCTCATCTGGCGCGCCTCAACGTAGGCCTGGATGGCATGCCCGATATCGCCGAACGTGTTGCCGGGCCTGATTGCCTCGATGCCCTTCATGAGCGCATCATGTGTCACCTGGATCAGGCGCTCCGCCTTTCGGGAAAGCCCGCCCGCAACGTACATCCGGCTCGTGTCTCCATGCCAGCCGTCAACGATCACGGTCACGTCCACGTTCAGGATGTCCTTGTCCTTGAGCCGCTTCTTCCCGGGAATGCCGTGGCAGACGACATGATTGACGCTGATGCAGCTGGCGTGCTGGTAGCCCTTGTAGCCGATTGTGGCCGACGTGGCGCCCGCATCGCCTATCATCCGCATTATCGCCCTGTCGATTTCGCCGGTGGCCACGCCCGGTTCCACCAGCGGTGCGATCTCGTCCAGGATGTGCGCGGCGAGCGCGCCGGCACGGTGCATGCCGGCAAGATCTCCGGAATCATGAATGCGGATGCCGTCCTTGGTCAGACGGCCCTTGCTGTGGTCGTACACGGGACATCCTTCCTTTTCCTGCCCGCCATATAGTGCCTTCCGGAGAAAACCGCCAGTCATCCGCTGGCCGCGGCTTGTTCAAGAACCGGCAGTTCGGAAGCGATTTCGACACCGTCCCGCGTGATCGTCGTCCCGTGGCATACCGTCTCCACGCCAGCCGCGCAGGCCCGGTCGAACGCGGCGCCGTAGCCGGGATCCAGGTCACGAGCCAGGACAAGCCCGGCGCAATCCGTCCGCTGCACGACGTAGAGCATCATCGCCCGGAACCCCTTCGCAACCATGGCCGAAAGCTCGGCCAGATGCCTGGCGCCACGTTCGGTCACGCAATCCGGGAATTCCGCCAGATCGCCGGTGCGGTTCAGATGCACGTTCTTCACCTCCACGTAGGCGTCGGGCAATCCGGGCTCCCTGAGCAGAAAGTCCACGCGGCTGCTGGCGCCGTACGGCACTTCGCGCCGGACATTGCCGTATCCGGAAAGACCTCGGAAATGTCCGGCAGCAAGCGCCTCGGCAACGATGCGGTTCGGCACCGAGGTATCAATGCCCGCGAGATGGCCATCCCGCAATTCGACCAGGCGCCAGCCGAATTTCAGCTTCTTCCTCGAATCGTCATTGGGTTCAAGCCAGACGCGCATGCCCTCCTCGGCGAGTCCCAGCATCGACCCCGGATTGGGGCAATGGGCCACCACGGTGCGGCCGTCCTCCTCCAGTGCCACGTCCGCAAGAAACCGTTTGTAGCGGCGGATCAGGCGGCCCGGCACCAAAGGCGTTTGAAAGCGCATGCCTCGGGCCCTATACCGGTGCAGGGAAAGGGACAAGGACAGACTCCATGGCCAACCCAACCGCCGCCATGCTGGTGATCGGCGACGAGATACTTTCCGGACGTACCCGCGACTCCAACATGCACCACCTCGCCGGAAAGCTGACCGAGGCGGGAATCAATCTCGCGGAGGTGCGCATGGTTGCGGATGACCGCACGGCAATCGTGGAGGGAGTCAGGGCGCTTGCACGGACGCACGACCACCTTTTCACTTCGGGCGGCATCGGGCCGACACATGACGACATAACGGCCGACTGCGTGGCCGAGGCCATGAACGCCTCCATCGATGTCCGCCCGGACGCGCGCGCCATTCTTCAGGCGCACTACGACCGGCAGGACATCGAAATGAACGAGGCCAGGCTGCGCATGGCACGGATTCCGGAAGGTGCCACGCTGATCACGAACCCGATCTCCGCCGCACCGGGGTTCACGATTGGAAATGTCCATGTCCTGGCAGGAATTCCGGCAATCTTCGAAGCAATGGTCGCAAGCATTCTGCCCATGATTTCGGGAGGCGACCCCGTGCTCTCCGAGAGCGTACGGATTGATCGGGCGGAGGGGGACATCGCCGCCCGGTTGAACGAGATCGCAGAGGAATTCGCGCATCTGAGCCTTGGTTCCTACCCGTTCCGGCAGAATGGCCGGTATGGCGCGAATGTCGTGATCCGGGGCACGGACCGCCGACAGATCGGCCATGCGGCGGCGCAGTTGCGTGCCGCGTTCGGCGACGACGCATCGTGACCGTGCCTGCTTCAGGAATTCTGGATGTCCCGCGCGAAGGCGCAGCGGCGCCGGCTTCATCCTCCAAAGGCCGGCAACGAACGGGTCGCAGCGGCGGAAGAGATGATCGGCCTGCGCCCGCTACTCTTCCCGAAGCGACAGGGCTTGCTGCAGAGCCGGAAGTGGCCTCTCTCATCTCTGCCGACGAGACTCCATTCATGTCCGGCGTCTTCACGGCGATGGTCGATGCTGCAAATCCGCATGCCTTGCCGCTGATGCCAGCCGCGCCGCAAAGTGGGTCGGGTGATACGTCCGCGCACATCACGGTGGCACAGACATCAGGAAACACCGTCCGCCGGCTGGTCCATTCAGTCGCTTGCAAGATCGGTGTCGCGATATCGTGCTGCAGGTGCGCAGGAGACCTGTCGGCGGCCTGGGCATCAAGCGGCGATCATGCGAGCAGGGCGGTTTCGTGAGACTTGCACCCGTCATATGCCTTGTCATCGCGGCACCGGCGTCAGCCCTTGAGCTTGCGTTTCCCAACACGGTGACCGTGGCCGTCGAGACCAGCGCCGCCGCTAGTGCCCGCCTGCCTGAGGCCCCTTGGTCGCCAGGCATCGTCGTGCCGGGCACGGAGGGCGCGATCCGAAAGACGGTGCTTAGGTTGCCCGGTGCGCAATGGACGACGCTCCAGCTCATCGCGCCGCTTCGCGTCGAGCTGGAAAGGGCGGGATATGTCCAAGTCTTCTCCTGCGCGGACGCAGAGTGCGGCGGATTTGACTTCCGCTTCCAGCTCGATCTGATCGGCGAGCCGGACATGTATGTCGATCTCGGGAACTACCGTTACCTCCTGATGCGGCATCCGTCGGAAGAGCCTCATTCCGTCGCCCTGGTCGCATCGCCGACAACCAGCGCAGGCAATGTTCACGTCACGGAAGTTTCCGGCGCGCACTTTCCCGAGGTGGCGCAGGATGCAGAAGACGTAGAGGCGGAAACGGAAGAGGATGCGGACCACGGCACACAAAGACCCGGCACCTTGGCTGCGTCCTTGTTGAAGAGAGGTCACGTGGTGCTGGATGCGCTTGAATTCGGCTCGGGGTCCGCCGACCTGGGAAACGGACCGTATCCTGTGCTGGCGGAACTCGCGGCCTGGCTGCTGGACAATCCGTCGGCCCGCATTGTCCTGGTGGGACATACCGATTCAATGGGGTCGCTTGAGACAAACACCACGCTTTCGCGCAGGCGGGCAGAGGCCGTGGCGGGCCGATTGATCGAGGCGTTTGGCATCGACCCGAGCCGTCTTGAGGCAGCCGGTGCCGGATACCTGTCGCCGATCGAATCGAACCTGACCGATGGGGGACGGACCGCAAACCGTCGCGTGGAAGCGGTTCTGATCTCCGTGGAATGACGCTGCGTTACGAAGGCTTGCGTCCACTTTGGGCGGTGCATGCCGGCGTCAGCGCGCACGCTGATCGCCTCAACGTGGTGTTGGTCGGCGCTTGCATGGTCGCATTTGCTGCGCGATGCGGTCCGGCGACGGCATGAAATGAATGCGCCCGATGCATTTCCCGGGCCGATGTACCCCCTGACGCTTCCCGCGACGCCGTGCTATGCATCAATCACGCAATGACGGAGGAAATCGCCATGCTGAAATCCTACATGCCGGTGATGGGGCCGGCACTCATGGCCGCGGCGGCGTTGTTCGTCGCAGCAGATGCGGCTGACGCGACCGGGCAGGCATCGGCTGCGATGATGAACGCGAACGGGGAGTCCGTGGGCTCTGTCACGCTGCGCGCCACTCCGCACGGCACGCTCCTGCACGCGAAGCTCGAGAATCTGCCGCCGGGCGCTCATGCCTTCCACATCCATGCGGCGGGCGTCTGCGAACCGCCTTTCACATCGTCGGGCGGGCACTTCAATCCTGACGGGAAAAAGCACGGGTTCGACAGCGCCGAGGGCATGCACGCGGGCGACATGCCCAACATCCACGTGCCGGACTCCGGGACGCTGGAGATAGAGGTGCTGAACACGCTGCTCAAGCTGGATGCCACGTTGTTCGACGCCGATGGCGCGGCCATCGTGATCCACGATGGGCCGGATGACTATGTGTCAGATCCGGCAGGCGCAGCCGGCCCTCGCATCGCCTGCGGTGTCATCACGCAGTGACCGCTCCCGCCCTGACGGGACGGGGTCTTGCGGCGCATCCGACGAAGCAGGCCTTGCATTTGCCACCGGACTTGCATGGTCCGGAGTCGCGGGCCGGAGCATCACGTCCGGCCGCTCGACCTGACGGACCTTGGGATCATGCTGTCGCACGAGCGCCAAACCGGTTTCCCCGCCCACGGCGACCGAGCCTCCAACACTTGCGGGCTCAGCAGGCGACTTCATAGTGGCGAACGAATTCCGCGTCAGGCTCCACTCCAAGTCCGGGACGGTCGGGCACGTTCACATAGCCGTTTCCTGACTTGACCTGGCCCTGAATGTTCAGCGGCTCGGACAGCAATTCGTCCCGAAATGCGTTGTGGGTCGTGTCGAATTCCAGCATCGGCTCGCACGGATTGAGCCCGCCAGGCATCGCGGGCATGGCGGCAAGCAGCTGCAGGTTCGTAGCCACCGCGATGGCCGAACCCCAGACATGATTGACGACTGGCGTGAAGTGCGCGTGCGCAAGTGCCAGAACGCGCAGATATTCGCTGACTCCTCCCAAGGCACAAACCTCGGGCTGGGCGATGTCAAGCCCGCGATTCTCCAGGATCTGCCGCCAGCCCCATCGGTTGAACTCAGCCTCGCCACCCGAGATGTTGACCTTGAGTCCTGTTCGCAGTTCCCGGTAGCCGTCGAGATCCTCGGGCGCGACCGGCTCTTCGAACCAATATGCGCCGAGTTCTTCCAGTGCACGTCCCACATGGAAGGCGTCTGACGTGGTGTAGCAGCGGTTTGCGTCGACCATGAAACGGCCCCTGCCGGCAACGGCTGCAGCGACTGCTTCGCACAGCTTCACGTCTGCCTTCGGGCCCAGCCCCACCTTCATCTTGACGGAGCGGAATCCCATGTCGAGGATTCCGGCCGCTTCATCGCCAAACCGTGCAATGTGATCCTCCAGACTCTCGCGCTTGAGCATCATGCCATAGCCGTAGGCGGGAATGCGGGTTCGATGCGCGCCCCCGATCAGCTTGTGAAGCGGCAGTCCGGCGACCTTGCCAGCAATGTCCCATAGCGCGATGTCGACCCCGGAAAGTGCCTGAAGCGGCATACCTTTCTGTCCATGGTCGCGCAGGAGATTATAGACCTTGTGCCAAGTCACGTCCCGGTCCATCGGGTCATCGCCAATCACCATGGGCTGAATGACCTTTTCGACTATCCCCTTGTTTGCGAGCGCCACGTTGCCCGGGCCGAAACACTCGCCCCAGCCGGTGACGCCCTCATCGGTCTCGACCTTGACCAGATGGGCGGTTCGGCGCGCATAGAATTGCTGGGAATATCCAAGTTCTTCCGGCAGGTCATATTGCAGAACGTGGCTGGTTACTCGGGTGATTTTCATGCACTCACCCCTTCGAGTCGATCAGCGCGCGGCGCGCCGGGCATGCGCCTCGTGACCGCGGGGTCGTGATGCTCCGACACTTCGGGTTCTGCGGGGAAGGACTCCCCGTCCGTCTGCCACGCAAGGTCGACATCCTCCGTGAATGCGGTCTGGACGGGATCGCCGGGCCCTTCCGTGCCCGGGTTCATGGGCCCCGGGTGTCCCTGACTATCTGACGGCCCGCCAGCGACACACGTTCTGGTTGGAAAGTCCATGGTTCACCTCAGTCGAAGAGATTGCCGATATTGGTCTTGATCCGGTCGCCGATGTAGAGAGCCAGCGCCTGAATCGTCGCGGTCGGGTTGACAGCACCCGACGTCACAAAGATGGACCCATCGACGATGAAGAGGTTCTTCACGTCATGGGACCTCCCCCACCCGTCAACGACCGAGTTTTTGGGATCGTTTCCCATCCGGCAGGTGCCCATTTGATGCCAGCCGGCGCGCCTCCAGACCTTGTCGCTGTCATTCGGGAGAATCCGCCTGGCCCCTGCTGCCAGAAGTGCCTCATTGGCGCGATCCTCGCCGTGCTTGAGCATGGCGCGGGTGTTCTCGCTCAAGCGGTAGCTGATCCTTGGTGCGGGAATTCCGTCGCCGTCAGTCAGTTCCGGATCAAGAGTGACACTGTTGTGCTCCTCAGGAAGATCCTCCGTGACCACAGTCAGCCCGGCAAGATAGGGATAGACATTGTCCATGATCTCGCGGTGTTCGGCGCCCCAAGGGATCGGGTCGTCGATTCCGAATCCGCCGAGAGCATAGGTCATCGGCGTTGTGGAGCGGCCTGAATGCAGGCCATAACCGCGGACAAATCCTCGCGAGGGATCGGATTCGTAGAATTCCTGGCTGAGTATCGAGCACGCCATGGGTCCCTCGTGTCCCTTCATCGGCTCGTCGAAGACACCTGAAATACCGGTCAACGGGTGGAACATCAGGTTCTTTCCGACCAGTCCTGAACGGTTGGCAAGACCATCGGGAAAGAGCCTGGAGGTTGAATGCAGCAACATGCGTGGCGTTCCCACGCCATTGCAGGCCATGACCACCATTTCGGCCCTTTGCTCATGCACCTGTCCGTCGGACCCGTGGTAGAGCACGCCCTTGGCAAGACCCGTGTTCCTGTCCACGAGAATTTCCCGAACCCGCGCATTGGTTCGCAATTCGACGCCAGCGTTTTCGAGCACCGGCCAGTAGGTGAAATTTGTTCCGCCTTTGGCTCCGGCTGCGCAGCCCAGATCACAGGTGCCAGCATTGACGCAACGCTGCCGGCCGTCGTGATCCAGACTGAGAATCGCGACATCCGACGGCCACCAATGCCAACCGAGCCTGTTGAACCCCATGGCAAGTGTCTGACCCAGCTTGCCTATTGGAATGGGTGGCAACGGCGGCGTGTAGTCAGGGTACGCCGGATTGCCGCCCAGACCCGACACCCCGGTATTGGCGTCGTTCATGTCATAGAATGGGGCCAGGTCATGATAGTCCAAAGGCCAATCCTCGCCCACGCCGTCCAAGGATCTTGTCCGGAAGTCCGAAGGCTTCATCCGCGGCCAGTGACCCAGGAAGTTGATCGTGGAACCGCCCACGCCGTTCCAGTTCACCGGAGTGATGCAACTGCCTTCCGAGTTGATCGGATAATCCTGTTTCAATTTTCGTACATTCGGGTCGCAGGAAAACTCGGCGTATCGCGCCAGCTCGTAGTCATCGCGTCGTGAAGGAAAGTCGCTGTCCTGCAGGTGATCACCCTGTTCCAGGCACAGGATTCGCATCCGCGTCTCCAGCAGCGACCAGGCGATTGCCGCACCCGAAGCGCCGGCGCCCACGATCAGCACGTCAACCGGATCGCTCGCCATCTCGGCCACCTCCGGCTTTGCTCGGATCACGGTAGAACGGCCCGCGAGCCCGGACAGGTTCAACGAGACTGTCCATGAATTCTGCGCTTTCTTGGGCAACCTCATATCCCGAAGGGTGAACCGGGTGCGCACCAACGCCGACTTTGGCGCGCATGTCCGGGCGGCTGTAGTATCCCTTGTAGGTTTCGGTGAGAAGCTCCGCGAATTCCATCGGCATGGATTGCTCGAGCCGGCGAATGGCATCGGAGTCGATACCGTCCGCAAGTTCTGACGCCCGGGCCAGCAGCCGCCTTAGCGCAGTATCGAAACGGGACCTGCGTGCGGCCACGTGCGCCAAGTAGTCGGCAACTCCAGTTTCGCCGGCACCGGGAATGTTCCTTTCGCAACTGCCCGGAATCAGTTGGTCAAGGATCGAGGCAAGCAAGTGGCGCTCCTTTGGCGGCATGGGGAAGTCGGCCATTCCGAACTCCTACTGTCCCACACTGCCGTCTCTTCTCGACAGTGCGTCAATGGCCACGGCAAGGATCAAGATCGCTCCTGAAACCATGAGCTTGTCAGCGGCACTTGCGCCGGTCAGATCGAGCCCGTTGCCGAGCGATCCGATCACAAGTGCGCCAAGTATTGCGTTCCATACCGAGCCGCGTCCGCCGAAAAGCGAGGTCCCACCAATGACGGCCGCGCCGATGGCTTCCAGCAGAAGCGAGCCGCCTGCAAAGGCTGTGTAAGACACCGATCCAAATCGAGATGCCCCGAAGATGCCACCGATAGCCGCCATCAGCCCTACGATCCCAAATGCCGCCACGCGGATCCGATTGACATTGAAGCCAGCGCGACGTGCGCTTTCGGCGTTGCCGCCAACGGCGAAGAGCGAGCGCCCGAACGGTGTGGATGTCGTGATCCAGCCAAGGAGCGTGGTGATCCCGACGAGCAGGACCAGCAAGAGCGGCAAGGAGCGATAGGCATTGAGCGTCAAGATCACGGCAATCACGATTGTGCCAAAGGCCAGCACCTGTCCCCAGAGGGCAAGCGGTGGGTCAACCTCCAGCCCAAGTGCGCGCCGCCGAGCCTGCTTTTGCAGGCTCGCATAAGCAAAGAGCAAGATGCAGAGCGTCCCGAGCGCCAGCCCCCAGATGTCCGGAATCAGCACACGCGTGAAGCCTCGAACGAACGGGTCGCCAACGTTCAGGTTCCCCGTCGGCAGGATCTTCTGCATCAAGCCTTGATAACCAAGGAGACCGGCTAGCGTGACGACGAAGGAGGGAATGCCGATATAGGCGACCAGCACGCCCTGCGCTGCCCCCATCACGACGCCGATGGCCATCACGATCAAGCAAGCAAGCCATCCTGGCACGCCGGCCAGCACCATAACGCCCAAGAGCGCTGCGCACACCCCAGCGGTTGCCGCCGCGGACAAGTCGATTTCGCCAAGCAGGAGCACGGTTGTAATTCCCACAGCCAACGTGGCGATCAGCGCTGACTGCATGAACAGGTTGTAGATGTTGCGCGGGCTCAGAAAAATCGCGCGGAAGCCGTCGGCCTCGCCTGACGCAAGGTCCCAGAGTGGAAGCGCCAGTCCAAACCAGGCCCAGATCGCCGCCAATGCCAGCAGCACGGGCGCGAATGATCCGATGCGAGTTTCGCGCATTGTCCGAAAGCGGTCGAGCACGGAAATCTTGCCGTCAGGCTGCATCATTGACCTCACTGGCACGACCACGTGTCATCGCGACCACGATTTCGTCGGGAGTCGTGTCGGAACGCTGGTAGGTTGCGACATTGCCGCCGTGGCGAAGAACGCATATGCGGTCGGCGACGTCGAAGATGTCACGCATGTTGTGCGAAATGTAGACGACCGCGTGGTTCGTCTCGCGCAGACGCTTGACCACCTCCAGCACCTGCCGTGTCTGCGCCACGCCAAGCGCGGCGGTAGGCTCGTCGAGCATTACGACGGTGCTGTCCGCCCCGACCGCGCGCGCGATCGCGATCGCCTGACGTTGTCCGCCGGAAAGTCCGCCGACCTTCGCCCGCACCGACTGCAATGTCCGGACCTCAAGCTTGTCGAAGGCCTCCTTTGCCTTGACCTCCATCTCGAGGTCATCCAGCGGGCGCAGAATGCGAGGCAGAATTGTCCAGCCCGGTTTCACCGGTTCCGACCCGAGCGACAGGTTGGCGGCAACATCGAGATTCTCGCACAATGCAAGATCCTGGTAGACAATTTGAATTCCCAGATCGGCGGCATCGTTCGGGTTGTTGACGCTGACGTTGGCACCATCGAGGAAGAACTGTCCCTCGTCGGCGACATAGGCGCCCGCGAGCACTTTCATGAGCGTTGACTTTCCTGCTCCATTGTCGCCGACAAGCGCCATGACCTCGCCGCGAGCGACCTCAAAGTCCACTCCACGCAAGGCATGAACGCCCCCGAATCGTTTCTGGATGCCGCGCACGCTCAGATGTGCAGGTGGGGCAGAATGCCCCACCTTGTTGCTCTCGGGTCCCATCGAAGGTCCTGACTACTGGCAGAATCCGGTTGCCGCGGCTTCGCCCTGGCAGACCATTTCCTTTGTGATCGAAGGATCGTTTTCGATCACGTAGGCGACGCCATCCGCGCCCACGGCCGAATATGAACCGACCGGGACATAGGCCACTTCGGCGCCAACGCCGTTGACCACGGTCTGCGGCGCAAGATCCGAGAAATCTTCGCCGTTCACCAGGCGGACCGTTACCCGTGCAGCGGCATCGGCCATGTCAGCCAGCGGACGCCAGCCACACTGCGTCTGCTTCCCTAGAAGCATCAATTGCTGGGCTTGCACGGTACAGTCGAGACCCGAGACCGGGACGGTGCCAGCCATGCCCTGTTCTTCCATCGCGGCAATGGCTGCACCCGCATTCCCGTCATTGGAAGAAACCACGCCCTGCACGTTGTTGTTGAGTTGCGTCAGCGCCTGGTCCATGGAGCGCCGCGCAATTGCCGGATCCCAGCCAGGGGTCCAGTTTTCGTAGCCCATGACCCGCTTGCCGCTATCGAAAAGCGACTGAAGTGCACGAAGCTGCCCGTTGTGAATTACCGCGGCATTGGGATCGGTGGGGGATCCCTTGAGAAGCACCAGGGTGTCGCCGTCCATTGTGTTCTCGATCACATGCATCGCCTGGTCGTAGCCCATGCCTTCCAGATCGGCCTGAACCCAGAACGTAGTATTGGCTGAATTGATCATGCGGTCGTAGGCGATCGTAGGCACGCCTTCCTCGGCAGCAGTGTCGGCGATGATGGCCGAGCTTTCGCCGTCGATGGGGATCACCACAAGCACTTTCGCGCCTTGGGTCAAGGCTTGCTCCGCCTGACGTTGCTGGGTGGCGGTGTCATTGTTCGCATTGAACACCTCAACTCTTATGTCAGGCGCGATCTCGGCCATGGTCGCAAGAAACGCAGCTGCGTCCTGCTGTTCCCAGCGCGGGTTCACGTTCTCCGGCAGCAGGAGCGCCACCATGTCCGCAGCCGTTGCGGTCCCTGCCGTGGCCAGCGCGGATGTCGCGATGGCTCCTGCCAACAGGCCTTTCTTCAGTTTGGGAATCATCATATCCTCCTCATGGATGTTTCGGCGCTTTCGGCGCCGGATCGTCTGGTGGTACTCTCCCATTTTCAGGGCGATCTGGCGGCTTGAGCCTGGTTTCCAGCTTGTCTCAAGCCGCCACCACTAGCCTGACCACCAATCAGGCGCGTGTCTTGTTGCTGTGCGTCAAGTTCGATCCCGCAGGTGTCGATGTCCTCCCTTGGTGTCCTTGGCAGACAAGGCGCCAGCGAGGCGCGCGCGCGTGTCCTCCAAGTGCTCCTTCATCGCATTCGACGCCGCTTCGGCATCGCGAGCTTCGATGGCATTGAGGACCTTTCGGTGCAGTGGCACTGAACGCTTGTTGTCGCGCGGGTCCGCGTTGGTCAAGCGGATCGAGCTGAGCAACGAGGAAAAGATGACTCCCTCCATCGCCATCAGCACTTCATTGTTCGCTGCCCGGAGCACTGCCCTGTGAAACTGGGCATCTGCCACCACGAAATCCTGCACGGACGGTGCCCCTTCCATGTTCGCCTGTGCCAGACGAACTGCGGCAATCTGAGCCTCTGTCGCAGATCGTGCGGCCCAAGCAGCCGCGTTTGGCTCGATCACCTGCCGGACATCCATGAGTTGACGCAGAAAGTCCGACCTTGGCTCGAAACCTTGGTGCCAGGCCAGCACGTCGTCGTCGAGCAGGTTCCAGCTTGCCCGCCGCCGCACCCGGGTACCGTGGCCGCGTCGCACTTCCAGCATGCCTTTTCCAACCAGCAGTTTCACCGCTTCACGGATCACCGACTTGCTGACTCCGAACCGCTCGCAAAGCCTGTTCTCGTCGTCGATCAGCTCGCCTTCGCGCAAGTGGCCCGCCACGATTCGACGGCCGAGCTCCCGGCAGACCTGGGTTGCCAAGCTGGGAACGACGCCGGCCGCATCCTTCAGGTCGTAGTAGAGCAACTCACTCATTGGCAAATCTAAACATCAGATGGATGACGAGTCCAGATGTTTTCACCCAGCGCCACCTCCATGGTGACGCAGCCGGCTCTGCCTGCGCTTCTTCCATGCAACGGGGATGGTCGGTACGCGACCGCACATCGCGAATTTCGTGGGTGTCGATGCGGCCAATCAAGGGCGTACTGAATCGGAGGTCATCCGGGTTCCGCAAGCCGTTCGGCGCGTCCCCGCGATCCGTCCGATCCAAGGCCGGCCACATGCGAACAGACAGCAATAGCGACCGTCTCGACACCTCCCGCACGCGCATCGGGACGCAATTCATGAGCGTCGCCTTACCCGGCACCGCGAGTTGGATTGCTGCGGCGATCATGCGACCACACTTCCCGGCGCGGGAACAAGACGAGCAAAAGTTCTTCAGCCGAGTTCTGGAGTCGGCCCAAAGGCGGGCCGCCAGACGCGCGCCCTGATCCATTGCCCGTCTGGCGTCCAGCCCGGACGCCAAATCGGCGCCGCCAATGACATGCGGCGACGCACCGCAAGCGATGAGCGCATCTGCAAGGGCACGGTCGCTCAGCTGCCCGGTGCAGAGCACAACGGTATCGGCGGGAACAACCTCGCGCGCACCGTCCCGACGCGTGATGTGAAGGTCATCAGAGTCGACCTTCTCGTACGTGACGCCACCTTCCATCCGAACACCATTCATCCGAAGCGACGTGCGATGAATCCATCCTGTCGTGCGGCCAAGCCGCCTTCCTGGTCGCTCGTCCTTCCGCTGGAACAAGGAAACCTGCCGCAGCCGGTGCGCCGGATTCGCCCCATCTTGGGCAAGGCCTGCCCGATGCAATTCCGGATCCGTCACGCCCCATTCATCGAGCCAGGCGTCGAGATTTGCGGTCGAATTTGGCTCCACGGTCAGGAATTCTGCAACATCGAAGCCGATGTCTCCGGCTCCCATGATCGCCACCCGTTCTCCTGCCACTTCCTTTCCCGTCAGGATGCCGGCGCAGCTCACCACGCGACCGCCTTCGACCGAAATGTTCGGATTCCTGGGCATGACGCCCGTGGCCACAACAACCTCTTCGAAACCGTGTTAACTCTGTCACCACATGACCCCATTCGGCCGCAGCCAGCGCAACGGAAAGTCCAGCTGGGCCTGCGGCCACGACCGCGACCGATTTCGGCTTGCTCGCCGGACAATAGATCAGTTCGGATTCGTGCGCCGCCTGCGGATTGACGACACATGTCGCGATCTTCGGCTCGAAGATGAAATCAAGGCATGCCTGGTTGCATGCGATGCAGGGCGTGATCTCGGCAGACCTTGCGTCACGCGCCTTTCTCATGAAGTCCGGATCCGCAAGAAAGGGCCGGGCCATCGAAACCAGGTCCGCGGCACCTTCCGTCAGGATCGCCTCCGCCGCCTCGGGCGCGTTGATCCGGTTCGACGCAATTGCCGGTATCCCGACCTGTCCCATGGGCTTCTTCGTGACCCAAGAAAATGCGCGGCGGGGCACGCTCGCGGCAATCGTCGGGATCCGGGCTTCATGCCACCCGATTCCGGAATTCAGGAGCCGGGCCCCAGCATCCTCTACGGCCTTGGCCAGTTTGGCGACTTCGGCCCAGTTCGAGCCGTCTGGCACGAGGTCGATCATGCTCAAGCGGCAGATCAGCATGAAGTCGGGCCCTGTCGCCTGCCGCACCCGACGCAAGACTTCGACCGGCAGTCGCATCCGGTTTTCGAAGGAACCGCCCCAGCGGTCCGCCCTCTTGCTGGTGAGGGTCACGAGGAACTGGTTCAGCGGATAGCCTTCGGATCCCATCAACTTGACTCCGTCATGCCCGGCCTGCCGGGCCCATCGCGCCGATTCGACGATGTCCGATATCCGCTTCTCGATCCCCTCTTCATCGAATTCGATCGGGGTACACGGAGAGATCGGCGATCATGACCGAACGGCGCCCGGCTACAGCGCCTTTCCTGTCCCGGGACGGAGTCGTCAGCACCTGGCCTTGCCTGAGCACTATCCGTCATGCCGCTGAAGACGTCCCGTCCACTTGCGTTCCGATGTCGGGGACGCGGTCCCCGAATTGGCAGGACGCAGAACTCCTCGAGGAGCAGCGGACACGGCATGGCGCCTGCATCGACCTGCCGCGGCGGGCTACGGGGAGCGACGCCGCCCGACCCAGTCCGCGACAGGGCGCGGAAGCGCCCCTTTCCGGCACGCCGAGCCCGGAACCCTGAAGGGCTCCACGGCGGTGCATGTCCGGCTACCGCAATTCATGCCGGGAGAAGCAATCATCAGCGCTTCATGGTGATCGTGAAGGGTCGCCATGCTGGCGGGGAGGTCTTCCGCCTCGTCGATTGCAGGTTCGAAGTCCCGGACTTTTCCGCCGCATGCATTTCCCGAGGTCACTGTTTTCCAAAGGAGAAACACGCAGCGATCGAGATGCCATGGCGAATTTTCCAGACCCGATGGCCCTAAACCGTTCCGGCGCGGGCATTGAAGGTCAGCGCTCAAGGTGATACGTCAGTGCGCATGGACGACTCAAATCGGCGCTTGGCATGGATGGGCCCGTTGCTGGAAGGTTTCAGGTAGTCGTCAGAATGGGCTGACATGGACTTGAACTGCATGCCAAGCATCCACCAAACCAGTGGCGGTCGCGCATGAATACCCACACGCAGAACGTGGCGGACACGATTGAAGCGCCTTCGGCTTATGTCGAAGGCTACGAAAGCGCCCGGCGTTTCGACAGTGCGCTGGCCGACAAGTATGTCCGGCACACCACGATCGGCGATCCGGAGCTTGATCCGGTTATGGAGGAGATCTATGCGCTGCATCCCGCGAAGCTCCACAAGTTCGTTGGCGCGGGCATCGAGCAACGGGACGCGGAGTTGCGGGCGGCGCCGGAGCCGCTTCGCCGGTTCTTCGAGGACTTCCGGGAGCCGGAGTGGCTGGACCACGACGCCTTTCAGCCGGGTGTGCGCGCCTTTCACGCCAATGCGGACCTCATGCTGGTCGCGTTCGTCGCAGGCGTCCTCGTGGAAGGGTTCGCGACGCTCATAGCCAAGTCGTTCACCATGACCGGCCGAGTCGCGGCCACCAAGAGACGCCTCCAGCAGAACAACCGCCAATTGCTCGAGATCTTCTTCCCCGGCGGCCTGCTGCGGAACGGAGACGGATGGAAGCTTTCGACCCGCGTGCGCTTCGTGCATGCACGGATCAGGAACCTGCTGGCGAGGCACGAGGAATGGAACGCCGAAGCCTGGGGCACGCCGCTCAGTGCGGCCCATCTCGGCTTTGCCATTTCGGTCTTTTCCAAGCGGCTCCTGGACTATTCCCAACTGGTGGGCGCGTCCTTCACGGAGGAGGAAAAGGCAAGCATTCTGGACGTCTGGCGCTATACCGGCTACCTGATGGGCATTCCCGAGTCGATCCTTTACGAGGGCGGCGCGGAGGCGGACAGGATTCACCGGATTGCGAACATGTGCGAGCCGCCGCCCGATTCGGACTCGGCAGCAATGGCGAACGCACTGATCTGCGCCGTTCCCGGAATCGTGGACATCAGGGACGATGACGAGCGAAAACAGGTCATCGCCCTTGCCTACAAGCTGTCTCGCGCGCTCATCGGGAACGAGCTGGCCAGGCACTTCCAGTATCCCAAGGTCCGGACATTCGGAACCTTGTTCGGGTTCCGCATGAAGCAGCGTCTCCAGCGCTACCTGAAGAGCGGGCTGATGGTCCGTGCGGACAATTTCAGCCAGCTCCTACAGATTTCCGTCTATGAAGAGAGCGGCCTGACCTACAATTTGCCCGACCACGTCAAGCACGAGAAGTCGCAGCCATGGTAGGCGGAGCGGAATTCTGACCCAGGCACCCCGCGGGCGAGGTGCCGGCCGCAATCCCGGCTTCAACCTTCAGGGCAGCCTTCGCCGAACGGACAAAAAAAATCGCGATTGGTCGCTATAGGCCTGCACGTACTGCGGCTGGCTCTCGTCAAGTGGCAACTTCGGCGCTTGAGCGCGGACTCTCCTTCGCCCGCGCAGCCGAAGGCGTCAGAACTCGCTTGCCGTCCAGCATCTCCTGAACCGTCAGCATCCGCTTTCTCGCATACTGGACGCCCTGGACGTCCAAATCGCCCGCTTGAGCCAATTTCCGGGCAACGTTCCCTGTTGCCCTTCGCCCAACACAGCCCTGACGACCAGGCCCGTCACTCGCATGCAGTGCCCATGCGACAGTCCGGATTCGGAGGCCTGATCCACTCCGGCTGCAGTTGCGCAGCCGCCAAGGCGCTGTGGCGCCGCCCCGACATCGCCACTCAACAGCCAGCAAACTTGAATCGTGCGCCGCTACTCGGCCGGGACGGCCTCACCCAACTCCTCCAGCGGCGCGGCCAGCTTGTCCAGCATTTCCTTCGGCACGACCTGGAGGAAATTGCCCCTTTCGCCCTCCCAATGCTGCAAGATCGCTGCCGCCTTCCTGCTTCCGGTCTCTTCCAGATGCCGCCCCACAAGCCCCTTGAGCTGGTCCATGTAATGACCCTTGCTGACCGGAACGCACACGACCGTGTCCAGGTTTATGAGGGGCATTGATGCACCGTCGGGATCATGCAGATAGGCCATGCCCCCCGTCATGCCTGCAGCGAAATTCGCGCCGACCCTGCCGAGAACGACGGTGACGCCGCCGGTCATGTACTCGCAGCCATTGCTCCCGCAGCCCTCGACAACGGCACTTGCCCCCGAATTCCGCACCGCGAACCGCTCGCCAGCGCGACCGGCGGCAAAGAGGTAGCCGCCCGTCGCGCCATAAAGCACGGTGTTGCCAATGATCACGTTCTCGTCGGCCGCGAGCGGCGAGGCCATCGGCGGGCGAACAACGATCGTGCCGCCAGACAGGCCCTTGCCGACGTAGTCGTTGGCATCGCCAGACACTTCCAGCCACAGTCCGGACGTCGCGAAAGCCCCCAGCGACTGGCCAGCGGATCCCTGAAGTTTCACCGTCAGGTGGTTCGGCTGCAGGTTGTTACGCATTCCGAACTTCCGAACGATATGGCTTGAGATGCGCGCTCCTATCGTCCGCTGCGTGTTCTGGACCGCATAGGAGAGTTGCATCTTCTCGCCATCCTCAAGGAACCGTTCCGCATCCTTCACGATCTCGCCGTCAAGCGTGTCCGGTACCGGCGCCCTGTCGCGCGTCCGGTCGTAGGCGATCTTCTCGGAGCCATCGACAGTGATCAGGAGCGGGTTGAGATCCAGGTCGTCCAGATGCGCCGATCCCCGGCTGACCTGGCTCAGCAAGTCCGCGCGCCCGATGACCTCGTCCAGCGATCGCGCTCCGATCGACGCCAGGATATGGCGCACCTCCTGCGCATAGAAGGTGACCAGATTCACCACCTTGTCCGCCGAACCCGTGAACTTCGCCCGCAGGCGCTCGTCCTGGGTGCAGACTCCCACCGGGCAGGTGTTCGACTGGCACTGGCGTACCATGATGCATCCCATGGAAATGAGCGCCGCGGTGCCGATTCCGTATTCCTCGGCACCCATCATCGCGGCCATGACGATATCGCGGCCCGTCCGCAGCCCGCCGTCGGTGCGCAGCACCACGCGATCACGCAGATTGTTCATCGCCAGCACCTGGTGGGCCTCGGTCAACCCCATCTCCCATGGCAGGCCGGCATACTTGATGCTGGTCGCCGGAGACGCGCCGGTGCCGCCGTTGTGGCCCGAGATCAGGATAACGTCCGCCATCGCCTTGGCGACGCCGGCCGCAATGGTTCCGACTCCCGAGGAAGCGACCAGCTTCACCGTCACCTTGCAGCGGGGGTTGATCTGCTTGAGGTCGTAGATCAGCTGCGCGAGATCCTCGATCGAGTAGATGTCGTGGTGCGGCGGCGGGCTGATCAGCGAGACCCCGGGCGTGGAATGCCGGAGCCGCGCGATCAGTTCCGTCACTTTCGCGCCGGGCAGCTGTCCGCCCTCGCCGGGCTTTGCACCCTGGGCGACCTTGATCTCAAGCTCGTCGCACTGGTTCAGGTATTCCGCCGTCACGCCGAAGCGGCCGCTGGCCACCTGCTTGATCCTGGCGGAAGGATTGTCGCCGTTGGGCTCCGGCGTGAAATGCGCCGGATCCTCGCCGCCCTCGCCGGAGTCGCTCTTCGCGCCGATCCGGTT
>VYCX01000329.1:6199-22491 GCA_009843725.1 Boseongicola sp. SB0675_bin_26 | reverse complement strand
ATGCACAGTGTGGCGCACATTGGCGACGCGCCAGCGTGGCGCGTCTCTCAGCCTCGCCAGCCATCGTGAATCATCCTGCGAATGCCTGTCCGGCGAATTCTCAAATGTCAGGCTTGATCCTGGATCGCGCCGCCACGAGATACGCAACAGGCAGTGCAGGCAATGGAGAAGGTGCAGATGACGGGCGTACGTGAATCGCTGGCAGCATGGATGGAACGGCCAACCGTTCAACGCATGATAATCGGCGTGATCATCTTCAATGCAATCCTGCTCGGCATGGAGACGTCCGAAGTGATCATGATGCGTGCGGGCCCGCTCGTCACACTGTTGGACCGGATCTGCCTCGGCATCTTCGCAACCGAGATCCTGGCGAAGCTCTACGCCTACCGCGGCCGGTTTTTCGGTGACGGATGGAACATGGCGGATTTCATAATCGTTGCCGTTTCGCTCATGCCGGGGGCAAACACGCTATCGGTCTTGCGCGCGCTCCGGATCCTGCGAGCGTTGCGCCTTGTGTCCACGGTTCCGAGCCTTCGCAGGGTCATGGAGGGACTGATCGGCGCCCTGCCTGGCATGGCGTCGGTCCTCGGCCTGACGGGTCTTATCTTTTATGTCGGCTCCGTCATCACCACGAAACTCTTCGGCGACGACTTCCCTGAGTGGTTCGGCACGCTCGGCCGATCAGCATATTCCCTTTTTCAAATCATGACGCTTGAAAGCTGGTCCATGGGCATTGTCCGGGTCGTCATGGCAGACTATCCCTATGCTTGGGCCTTCTTCGTACCATTCATAATAGTCACCACGTTCGCGGTCATGAACCTTGTGGTCGGGCTCATAGTCAATGCGATGCAACAGTCGCATTACGAAGAGCAGTCTGGAGCAACCGACGTATATCGCGACGAGGTTCTTCGACGACTCGCCGCTATAGAAAGGCGGCTGGCTGACCTGAACAGGCGGGAATGATGGCTTCAGCCGTTGCGCAATTCGCATGGTGGCAAAGCTCCACCCGCCATGAAGAGCGGAGTCGCGAGTCCAAACCATTGCGCACGCACCGTTCAACAAGATCATCAAGTCATGTGCATGGAGGTTGCGCCCGGACATCAAGGGAGGTGGCATGGAATCGGCCACCGTTTGTGATCCCTGTCCGCAAGCGACTTGCATGCTGATCCAGTTTTGGCGAGGACCACCCCATGAAATACGATAGCCGGAAGTCTCCTGTCATTCAGCTCTTCGCGAGCGAAGCCACGCCGGGCGTGCTGTTGATGCTCGCCGCCCTTGCCGCGCTGGCGATCAGCAACTCTCTGCTTGCGCCAGCCTACGCGTCTTTCCTTGACCTCCCGATCAAGGTGCAGATCGGAACGTTCTCCATCGCCAAGCCCCTGTTCCTGTGGGTGAACGACGGCTTGATGGCCGTCTTCTTCTTTCTGGTCGGCCTCGAGATCAAGCGCGAGATCCTGGAGGGCCATCTCTCGAGCATGGACCGTGCGGCGCTGCCGCTCATCGCGGCCTGCGGAGGCATCGTGATCCCGGCGCTGGTGTTCGTGGGCATCAACCTGAATTCGCCCGGCACCGTCCATGGCTGGGCGATTCCGGCGGCCACGGACATCGCCTTTGCGCTCGGCATCCTGGCGCTGATGGGGCGGGGCGTGCCGGTGACGCTCAAGATCTTCCTGCTCGCCGTGGCGATCATCGACGATCTTGCGGCCATCGTCATCATCGCGGCCTTCTACACCGACGGCGTGTCGCTCGCCGCGCTTTCGGTCGCGGCGATCGGATGGCTCGGGCTGCTTGTGCTGAATCGCGCCGGCGTCATGCGGATCACGCCCTACGTGCTTGTCGGGATCGTGATGTGGGCGGCGGTGCTCAAGTCGGGGGTCCATGCGACCCTTGCCGGCGTGCTGGTCGCCTTGACGGTCCCCATCCGGGCGCGTGACGGCACCTCGCCGCTCAAGGTTGCGGAACACGACCTGCACCCTTGGGTGGCGTTTCTCGTGCTGCCGCTGTTTGCCTTCGCCAATGCAGGCGTTGCCCTCGAAGGCATCTCGCCGAGCGCACTGGCAGCGCCCTTGCCGCTCGGCATCGCGCTCGGCCTGTTCATCGGCAAGCAGGCGGGCGTTCTGGTCTTCTCCTGGCTGGGGGTCAAGGCTGGCCTCTGCCGTCTGCCCGACGGCGTGACCTGGCTGCAGGTCTACGGCATCGCCTGTCTCACGGGCGTCGGCTTCACCATGAGCCTCTTCATCGGAACCCTGGCATTCGACACCGCAGGGCAGCTCGACGAGGTCCGGCTCGGAGTCCTGCTTGGCTCCGGTCTCTCGGCCCTGTTGGGCTTTGCCGTGCTCAAACACGCCCTGCGCCGGACGCAGGGCTCTTCCGGAGCGGCAGAGGATCACGCCAGGTCCTGAAACCGTGCGGCGAGGACACGATCAGGCATCTCGATTCTCGTCGACGCTTCAAGGAGTGCGCAGGCCAGGTTCGACAGGCCGCTGCTTCACCGCCGACACCGCTAGGCCGGAAGCCGGATGCCAAGACGGCGGTCTCCGTGCCTGGGCCAAGACCATGAGCGAGTCGTTCGCCGACGGCTGATCCTTGAGCGGTTTCCTGGCGCTGCTCGCCGATCTTGCGAACGCCACCGTCAACGGTGCGTTGATGCCCGGCGACCCGGGACGTCGCATTCCCAATTCCGCGCATTTTCCACGGCAGGAGACACGACCAATCGACTCGTCATCGTGCGTGCGATTTCATGAATGCGCGCGGTTGCCGGGCAGTTCTAGGCCATTCCTTTCCGATCCGGCAGTTGGGCGCCTTTCCAGTGAATGCTGGGCATGCGGCCGCCGGGCCGCAAGCGACTCTCCAGAAGTTCAGGCATCCGCCCGGACCGGGATGTTGAACTTTGTCCGGACGAATTGCTCTCGGAAACAGCTGCGCAGGCAACCATGACCTTGCGCGAGGCGGAGGAAATGACAGGAGAATGCGCCGTGATGACAGTTGCCCCGGAATCAGGCAGCATCGAGAGATGCGTTCGTCGGCGCGCTCTTGGCGACCTGCTCGGGGCACACTAGGTTCTGACCATGGCCGTCGAGATCGGACACTTTGCCCTGACACTGGCACTTGCCGTAGCCTGTCTGCAGATGGTGTTGCCCCTTGTCGGCGCCCATCGGCGCTGGAGCGCATGGATGGCTGTGGCCGAACCAGCTGCACTGCTGCAGGCGGGTCTTCTTGCGGTTGCGTTCGCCGCCTTGACCTATGCATTTGTCACGTCGGATTTCTCCGTTCGATTGGTGGCAGCGAACTCGCACACGCTGAAGCCGATGATCTACAAGGTTTCCGGCGTTTGGGGGAACCACGAAGGCTCCATGTTGCTTTGGTGCTTGATTCTAGCATTCTTCGGAGCCCTTGTTGCCCTGTTTGGCGGCAATCTGCCTGACGGGCTCAGGGCGCGTGTGCTGGGGGTCCAGGCTTCCATCGGGGTTGCCTTCCTGGGCTTCCTGATCTTCACGTCGAACCCGTTCATCCGCCTCGACGTGCCCCCCATGAACGGGCGCGACCTGAATCCGCTGCTGCAGGATCCGGGCCTCGCCTTCCATCCACCCTTTCTCTACCTGGGCTACGTCGGCTTATCCACATCGTTCTCCTTTGCTGTTGCGGCCCTGATCGAGGGTCGCGTGGACGCGGCATGGGCAAGATGGGTCAGGCCATGGACTTTGCTGGCCTGGCTCACGCTCACCGTCGGCATCGCTCTTGGTTCCTGGTGGGCCTATTACGAACTCGGCTGGGGCGGTTTCTGGTTCTGGGATCCGGTCGAGAACGCTTCGTTCATGCCCTGGCTGATCTCCGTGGCGCTCTTGCATTCCGCCGTCGTCGTGGAGAAACGCGAGGCGCTGAAGAGCTGGACGGTGCTTCTCGCGATTCTCGCCTTCGGGTTTTCCTTGATCGGCGCGTTCATTGTGCGCTCAGGCGTTCTGACAAGCGTGCACGCATTCGCAAATGATCCCGAGCGCGGTGTCTATCTGCTAGCCATTACCGGCGTCTTCATGGGCGGCGCGTTGCTGCTTTATGCAGCGCGCGCCAATGCAATCCAAGGCGCCGGCGTCTTCGGGACGGTCAGCCGGGAAAGCGCGCTGGTGCTGAACAATGTACTGCTGGCGGTTGCGGCATTCGTGGTATTCATTGGTACGGTCTGGCCTCTCGTAGCCGAACTGGCGTTTTCGCGAAAGGTATCGGTCGGGCCACCGTTCTTCGATGCATCATTCACGCCATTCTTCATGGCGCTCGCAGCTTTCCTTCCCATTGGAGCCGTAATGCCTTGGAAACGGGCGAGGCTTGAGCGGGTCGTCCGGGCAGTATGGCTTGCGGCGGTGGGAGCCTTTGGCATCGCGGCCTTCATTTGGATGATCGGAACAGGGCGAACCATGTTGGGTCCGGTCGGGGCATTCCTTGGCAGCTGGGTCATCCTCGGCGCGGTTTCGGATCTTTGGGCGCGAACGGGACAGGAGCGCTCCGGGAGGCTGCGTCGCGCCATCAGATTGCCGCGTTCCGATTGGGGCCGAGTCGTGGCGCATGCGGGTCTGGGAATCACGATGATTGGAATCTCGCTTTTGCTCGCTTGGGAGATTGAGGACATACGCATAGCCAAAGAGGGAGAGACCTTTTCGGCTGGTCGCTACGAACTCACGCTGACCGGTGTTCAAGAGGTTCAGGGACCAAATTACCTCTCAACGATGGCGGAATTCCAAGTGGCTCGCAACGGACGCACTGTGGCGGTACTCCGTCCGGAAAGGCGAATCTATCCCGTTGCCGGGATGCCAACCACGGAGGCCGCCATCGACAACGGTGTCTTCCGGGACGTCTATCTGGTGATCGGGGAACTGCAGGACGGCGGCGGCTGGGCCGTAAGGACCTACATAAAGCCGTTCGCGAACTGGATTTGGTCAGGGGCGGTCGTCATGGCGCTTGGCGGTGCGCTGTCGCTGAGTGACCGAAGATTTCGGGTGGCCGCTGGCGCGCAGCGGCGAACAATGCGCGTGGCTGCGGAATGATCTTTCGAGCGCTTCTTCTGATTCTGTTGGCCGGGACTGCCTTGGCCGTAGAGCCTGGCGAGATTCTGGATGATTCGGCCCTGGAGTCTCGCGCACGAGACATTTCGAAGGGCCTCCGCTGCCTGATCTGCCGAAACGAATCAATTGATGAATCCGATGCGGCCCTTGCCCGCGATCTGCGCCTTCTTGTCCGGGAGCGACTGGCTGATGGGGACAGCAATGACGAGGTTGTCGCCTTCGTTGTCGAGCGCTACGGAGAGTATGTGCTATTGAACCCGCGGCGGGACGGGATCAACCTCGTGCTTTGGGCCGCGGCCCCGATCCTGTTGCTGGCGGGGCTGGCTGTTGCCGGGATCTTTCTTGTTCGTCGTTGGCGTTCGGCGAGTCCTGATGCGCTTACGGCGGCGGAAAGGGCGCGTCTTGCAGAGTTGATGGACGAGTAGGCGGCCCGGGATGCCGAGGCCGGCATCTTCAATTGGCTCTTTCGCCGAAGTGCCCGTTCACCTATTTCAATTGCGTTCACCAAGGAGGCGTTCTTTCCATGGAGTATCAGACCATTCGCTTGTCATACGCTGGCGATTGCGCGGAAATCACTCTCGACAGGCCCGACGTAAAGAACGCACTCAACGGCCAAATGCGTGCAGAATTGCTGGACGCCTTCAAGGAGGCGTCCGATGCGGCGCACGTGATCGTGCTGTCCGGAGCAGGAGATGCCTTTTGCTCGGGACAGGATTTGACGGACGCTCAGCATTCGCTGTCGAACGCCAATCTCGAGCGGACGCTCAGGGACGAATACATGCCCCTCTTGCGCGCGATTTTCGACTGCAAGGTGCCGACGATGTCGGCGGTAAACGGCGCCGCTGCCGGCGCGGGGGCGAATCTCGCATTGGCATCCGACATAGTGATTGCGTCCGAGCGGGCGGTGTTCCTGCAGGCGTTTGCCCGGATCGGTCTCATTCCCGATGCGGGTGGGACCTATTGGCTGCCGCGTCAGGTCGGGTTTGCCCGCGCCATGGGGGCGGCGCTGTTCGCCGAGCCGGTGCCTGCATGCCAGGCTGCGGAATGGGGCATGATCTGGGAAGCGGTCCCGGACGGCGAATTCGAGACGCATTGGCGGAGACGGGCAGCGCAACTGGCAACGGGGCCGACCGAAGCCTATCGCCGCTCCAAGGAAGCAATCCGGGCTACGTACGAAAACTCGCTTGAGGAGCAATTGATCCTCGAAGCAAGGCTGCAAGGGCGTTGCGGCAAGACCCGCGACTTCCGCGAGGGCGTGATGGCGTTCCTCGAAGGCCGCCCTGCAGAGTACGAAGGGCGTTGATGCACGCTGCGCGGTTGGCGCTCAGCGGTTCTCCACATCCACGTAGTCGCGCATGCCCGCGCCGACATAGAGCTGTCTCGGACGACCGATCTTCATCTGCGGGTCGGCGATCATTTCCTTCCATTGACTGATCCAGCCAACCGTACGGGCCAGCGCGAAGATCGGCGTGAACATCGATGTCGGGAAACCCAGGGCATCCAGGATGATGCCGGAATAGAAATCGACATTGGGATAGAGCTTCTTTTCCTTGAAATACGGGTCTTCAAGGGCAAGCCTCTCAAGTTCCATGGCCACCTGAAGGGTCGGGTTGTTCTCGATTCCAAGGAGACCGAGCACCTCGTCTGCGGACTGCTTCATGACCCGCGCGCGCGGGTCGAAGTTCTTGTAGACCCGGTGACCGAAGCCCATCAGGCGGAACGGATCGCCCTTGTCCTTGGCGCGATCGATGAATTCCGGGATGCGATCAACCGATCCGATTTCGCGCAGCATTTCGAGGCACGCCTGGTTGGCGCCACCGTGAGCCGGGCCCCAGAGGCAGGCGATGCCTGCCGCAATGCAAGCGAACGGATTGGCGCCGGACGAAGATGCCAGCCGCACGGTTGAAGTCGAGGCGTTCTGTTCGTGATCTGCGTGAAGCGTCAGAATCCTGTCCATTGCCCGGCTGAAAATCGGGTTCACTTCATAATCCTCTGCAGGAACGCTGAAGCACATGCGAAGGAAGTTCGAAGCGTAATCGAGATCGTTCCGAGGATAGATGAAGGGCTGTCCGCTGCGGTACTTGAAAGCCCAGGCTGCGATCGTCGGCATCTTCGCCACAAGCCGAATGGAGGCAACTTCGCGTTGCCAGGGGTCGCTGACGTCCGTCGAGTCGTGATAGAAGGCCGACATTGCTCCGACCACACCGACCATGATCGCCATCGGATGGGCATCGCGACGGAATCCACGGAAGAAGTTGACCATCTGCTCATGCAGCATGGTGTGGGCGGTCACTCGGCCTTCGAAGTCTTCAAGCTGATCCGCCGATGGCAGTTCGCCGTACAGGAGCAGGTAGCAGACTTCCAGGAAATGCGACTTTTCCGCAAGTTGGTCGATCGGATAGCCGCGGTGCAGCAAAATCCCCTCTTCGCCGTCGATGAACGTTATCGTGGAGTTGCATGCCGCGGTCGAAGTGAAGCCTGGATCGTAGGTGAAGACATCGGCGTCACCATACAGCCTGCGAATGTCAATCACGTCCGGGCCGCAGGTTGGCGAGAACATCGGAAGCTCGAACTCCTTGCCGTCGATGTCCAGCCTCGCTGATTTCGAAGATTCTCTCATGTTCTTCGCTACCCCTATTTTTCCTGTCTGTCAGACGCTCTGCATCCGTCAACGTTAACGTCAACGATCAGGATGAGACGTCGGCCAGCCTGAGAATGGTTTCGCCACGTCCAAGCACCAGCATCATGTCGAAAATGCTGGGAGAGACTTTGCGTCCGGCCAATGCAATCCGGATGATGCCAGCGAGCTTTCCGAGCTTGATGTGACTTGCCGCGGCGAACTCCCGCACGATGCTCTCCAACGTGCTGCGCTCCCAGTTAGCATTTTGCAGGTGCGGCGTCAATTCTGACAACATGCGATTGCATGTCGCATCCTGCTCGCCCGCATTCCCGGCATCGGGGATGATTGGTCGGGATGTCAGCACAAAGCGCGCCATCTCCAGCAGGTCGGGATACGTCCTTGCCCTGTCCTTCAAGCAGTACATGGCGCGCGCCAGATCCGACTTCTGCGAGGCGGTCAGGGCGTCCTTGCCAGAGAACGCGAGGTAGTCCTGGATTCCTTCCAGAAGTTCGGCATCAGTGGACATTGTGGCAATGTGCCTGCCGGAAATGTATCCGAGTTTCTTGGTGTCGAGGCGTGCAGGCGACTTCTTGAGTCCGGAAAGGTCAAACCAAGCCGTCGCCTCGTCCATGGTGAAGATCTCGTCGTCCCCATGGCTCCATCCGAGGCGGAGGAGATAGTTCCGCATGCTTGCGGCGGGATAGCCCATGGCCGCCCAGTCCTGGACTCCGAGTGCGCCATGGCGCTTGGACAGTTTCTTGCCGTCCTCTCCGTGGATCAGCGGCACGTGAGCCCAGGCAGGCGCATGCCATCCCATGGCATTGTAGACCAGCATCTGCCGGGCGGCATTGTTCAGATGGTCATCGCCCCGGATGACGTGGGTGACGCCCATGTCGTGATCATCGACGACGACTGCCAGCATGTAGACGGGCGTTCCGTCGGACCGGAGCACGATCATGTCGTCGAGCTGGTCGTTCCGGATCGTGACATCTCCCTGGACCTTGTCCCGGATCTGCGTTTCGCCTTCGTTGGGGGCTTTCACGCGGATTGCATATGGTGCATCCGGATGATCGCGCTCCGGCGCATCCCGCCAAGGGGACCGGAACGCGGAGAATTCGCCCTGCCTTTGAGCCTCGTCACGGAGCGCGGCGGCCTCTTCCTGACCCAGGAAGCACTTGTAGGCCGAACCTCTTGCAAGCATTTCACGCGCCACGTCCGCGTGACGGCCTGCGCGTTCGAACTGGCTGACAGCGTCTCCATCCCAGTCAATGCCGAGCCAATTGAGTCCGGTGAAAATGGCCTCCTTCGCTTCGGGTGTCGACCGTGCGCGATCAGTGTCCTCGATGCGAAGACGGAAGAATCCGCCCGCATGGCGTGCATAAAGCCAATTGAACAGAGCGGTGCGTGCGCCCCCGATGTGCAAGTTTCCGGTGGGCGAGGGCGCGAAGCGAGTGACAACAGGAGAATCGCTCATCGGCCGGCAAACCTTGCAAGTTCAGTGGGAGAGGCTGGTTCGCATGGGGTGTAGTCAAGGCGCTTCGGAGTGACAAGGGCAGGCTGGGCCTGTCATTGAATGGGAGGGGCACGCGCGATTTCCGCAGGAACGCAAACGCCCGCTGTCCGGACGGACCTGCCAGTAAGGCAAGATGGTGACGGCTCGTTGCGAAGCTGGTCGGTCCCCACGTGTCGACGGCTTCCTACGGGAACGCAGGAACTCGAGGAAGCCGTGACTTTCGAACCATGTGCCGGGCTGTCACACATTGGGCCATGCGCAGGAAACGTGACTTCCCGAACAGGCTCAATAGCTGCGCATCAGGCCAACGAGGCGTCCCTGGACCTTGACCTGATCGTCCCGGAGCAACCGGGTTTCGTAGGACGGGTTTGCAGCCTCCAGCGCGATCGTGTCGCCGGATTTGCGGAACCGCTTGAGCGTGGCCTCTTGGTCATCGACCAATGCAACAACGATGTCGCCGTTGTCCGCTGTGCTGGTTTCCCGAATGACAACGACGTCGCCCTCGTTGATCCCGACATCGATCATGGAATCGCCCATCACTTCCAGAGCGTAGTGACGACCCCGGCCCATCATTTGGTCGGGCACGGCCACACTGTGGCTGACCTCGTTAATCGCCTCGATCGGCACACCCGCCGCGATCCGGCCCATGACCGGAACCTCCATTGCATGCCTTCCTGGACCGGCGGTATCGACAGGAGAAGCGGCCGCGCCCGTTTTGTCACCTTGGATCACTTGCGGCTCAAATCCTGTTTCCCCTTCCAAGGCTTCGGGAAGTCTCACGATCTCGAGCGCACGGGCCCTGTGCGGCATGCGATGGATGAAGCCGCGTTCTTCCAATGCCGTGATCAGCCTGTGGACTCCGGACTTTGATTTGAGATCGAGTTCGTCCTTCATTTCTTCGAAGGATGGCGGAACTCCCTCGAGCCTTACGCGATCACGTATGAACCTGAGCAGTTCAAGTTGCTTGCGGGTGAGCATTCGCTTTGTCTCCTATACTCGATTTGACAGCCAATCGGCTGCGTTCGCCGATGTTCTATCCGTGTTCGCCTTTTGTGTCAAGATCGGCGTGTCGGCGGCTTCGTTGGTTCAGGTCGCGAGACGTTCTTGTTCATGAATTGTGCCAAAACAAAGTGGCGAAGAAAGAGGCGGGACAGACCCACGCCTTTGGGTCGAAGGCAGATTTCCTTGAACTCCCGGTCGTCAGTGGGCGATTTGGCGATGCTGTCAAAGAGCTGTGAATCGGAGACTTGGACGAAGATGACGCTGGTCACGCCATACGGAAATTCGAAAAAAGCAGCTTCATCGCGGCCAAACGAACATTGTGGCCGCGCTGTGCGCGGTGTCGAGCCAGATGGCAAAGTCCACGTTCCCCGAATTTTGCAGCTTGATCAATGGTGAAACCGGAGAGCCGAGATTTCCGGCGCCTTGTCTTTGCCCTCCGCTGAAGCACGGCATGCCATTCTGTGTTCGTGCGTAATCCGTCGCGACCACCAGCCAGACAGGTCCCCCCTGAGCGGTTCAGGCTTGCCAATGCCCTGAAATGCGTTCGCTTCGTGTCCTTGATCAAGTCATTGATCCGTCGGAAGATTCTCTCGTCAGCCTGCCGCCCGTAAGGGTAATCTTCCCAAGTCTCGCTGTAAAGTGCCAACCTCATGTTCAATTGTATCTCTCTCAATGCCGCGCCCTGAATCCAATTGGGCGACAGACTCTCGCAGCCGGGCGGCGTTCGTGCGAGAGGAAAGGAGGTGAAGTGTCGACTGGATTGAATCCCGCTCATTCTTCCCAACGATGACCACAGCTTTCCGACCCGAACGGGCAATTGCGGTTTCTGTCCTTTCGCGGATTGCCTGATCCACAGCCGCTTTCAGATGCTTGCCTGCGTCCGTGTATGTAAGGATGTCCTTAACGATGCAGTTCTTCGTCTGATCGGACTGCAAGGCAGTTCAACATGTACAGCATCCTGTGCATGTCGAGGGGTGTTTCTTGGCTGGCAATCACCTTGGTCGCGTCCAACGGGGCAATCGTGGTCTCGGTCTCCGACCCGCGAGCCTGACGAGTAACGTCGCTGCCCATCGCGCCGTCGCGCCCGATCGTCCGCCGTCGCCAATTCGCGCCTTCTCGAGGCAGGAGCCTGCTTCCGCGCACAGCAACGCGCTGACATGGCCATATGAAGGAGTTCCTGGCATGCGCTGGCGCGGCATCGCGACCAGGTGTCTCGACAACTGTTTGCCATGATCTCGGCGCCTTGAACGGGAGCAGGGCCTTTCATGCACGATTCTGTTCCGCTCACGCGGGGCGGCACCAGGAACTCGGATGTGAAAGCATGAATTTCTGTGTCCGGGTCTTGCTCGCGTCCTGAAACCTGCCTTCAAGCTGCATCGCGAGGGCTATCCGAGTGCCTTCATGGCAATTCTGGCGCATGCCTCGGCGTCGCTGAGCGCATCATGATGGCTCAGCGCAATTCCCAGATGGTCACAGACGGCCGGAAGTCTTGCTGACCGCAGTTTCCATTTGCGGCGCGCCATGCTGACCGTGCAGCGAAACTTGTATCGTGGCAGATGGATGCCAGCACGTTCGCAGCACGCGCGCAGCACACGGGAATCGAACGATGCGTTGTGCGCGACCAGGAAGTCCGCCCTGTCCAGGAGGTGCCGCATCTCGGGCCAAAGTTCGCCAAAGGATGGGCTGTCCCGGACATCTTCCCAGGTCAGCCCATGGATGTATGTGAAGACGAACTTCTTTCTCGGCGGCCGGATGAGCCGATGGTACCGTTCTTCAATTCGATCGTCCTTGACATGCACGACACCGACCGAACAAGCGCTGTCGGAATGGTGGTCAGCCGTTTCGAAATCAATTGCCGCGAAATTTGTCATCCGCAACGAGCGGTAGCACCTTCGCGGGTTGCCGTCACCAACGGATGGAGCAATTGCGAATTGCACGTCGCTTCAGGTCCTTGCGGACCGGTGCCGTCGCAACTGACGAAGTCCCTCGGCAATTCAGCATCAACCGGTCTCTGCGGGTGCGACGGAAACTGCTTCTCACGCTCGGAAACGTGGTGGTGAAGAGATGGATGCAAGGCGGTGATCGTGCGGCCTGACGTCCGTCACTTGGTCTTTGCCGGTTCCGGCTTCTGGGCATGGGCGGCCGATTAAGCCGCACACCGGATGCAGAAGATGACGCGATCGACCCGTTTTGCCCGTGAGAGGTCTCTGCTCCAGAGGGCGAGTGCGTCCCCGAACGGGTATACTGGCGTGGGTGAGCGCCCGGACTCGTGGAGGCGCTCCAGAACGCAAATCCTTGTGCATTCAGCGTTCGCTCAAAGGTGTCGGCGTTGGTGCCGTCGAGTCAGGCAGTCAGAATTCGATGAACGAAACCGCATCGCCGGCGTCCAGAGCCGGCGCTTTCGGCGCACGAACGATCAAGGCGTTGGCGCCTGATAGAATCGTCAGAAGCGAGCTGTCCTGGCGCTGCTCCGCCGCGATCAGGTCGTCATCGACCCGCGCCCGCATGTAGTGTTCGCGCGGGCCGTTGGTGCCGACCGGTGCAGACAGCCGCGCCACGCGTCGCGCGAGAGGCTGTGCCTCAAGCCCCTGCATCGCCCGCAGCATTGGTCTGAGGAAGACATGACCGCAGACCATGGATGAGACCGGGTTGCCTGGCAGTCCCACCATCGGAGTGCCGTTGAGACGGCCTGCCATCATCGGCTTTCCGGGGCGAATCGCAACTCTGTGGAAGGCGCGTTCCAAGCCCATCCCGTGCGCCGTGCTTGCAATGAGATCATGGTCTCCGACGGACGCGCCTCCGATTGTGACGATCAGGTCTGCATCTCCTGCCATGTCAAGGGCGGCTTGAAGAGAGGAAGCGGTGTCGGCGCAAATCGGCAGCATGCGGGCGACGGCCCCCTCCGATTCGATCATGGCGGAAAGCCCGAAAGCGTTCGAAGCGATGATCTGGTCCGAACGTGGGGATTCGCCGGGCATGACCAGTTCGTCGCCCGTCGCGATCAGCGCAACTTGCGGTCGGCGGGCGACCACGATCCCGGGCATGTTCATTGATGCCGCAAGGGTGATGTCCGCAGGCGACATCCGGCGCGGCGGGTCGACTCGGAACCCTGCTGCAAAGTCCGTGCCGACCTCGCGAATATACGGTTCCTGGTCCGCCCCGTCTGCGACACGGATCCGGTCGCCCTCGCGAGTCACGTCTTCCTGGATGATCACGCGTGTGGCGCCTTCAGGGACGGGCGCGCCCGTGAAGATGCGCACGGCATCTCCGGGCCCGATCGCGCCGTCAAAGCCCCGTCCCGCTGCGGACTCGCCGAGAACGGAGTAGCTCTCCGCTTCGCTGGCGACTGCGTAGCCGTCCATGACGGAGGCACGAAAGGGCGGCTGGCTGCGGGCCGCGAGAAGGGGCTCGGCAAGGATCCGTCCGGATGCGGCGCGCAGCGGAACCTTTTCCGTTCCCAATGGCGTTGCAAGCGCGAAGATGTGGCTGAGCGCCTCGTCGACCGAGATCACCGGGGTGCCTCGTACCGGCCCGACTTTCCGCCGTCCTTTAGAACGAGGCGGATGTTCTCGATCACCATGGACTTTTCCACGGCTTTCACCATGTCGTAGACCGTGAGACAGGCCGTCGCGACCGCCGTCAGGGCTTCCATTTCGACGCCGGTCTGGCCGGAAGACCTGACTGTTGCCTCAACGCGGATGCCAGGCAGGCCTGGCGTGGCGGCAAGGTCTATCTCGACCTTGGTGAGCTGCAACGGGTGGCACAGGGGAATCAGGTCCGAGGTCTTCTTCGCGGCAATGATGCCTGCGATCCGCGCGACGGACAGCACGTCTCCCTTGCCCGCGCGGCCTTCGGCGATCACCGAGAGGGTCTCTTCCGTCATGCGGACAAACCCCTCCGCCACCGCAGTCCTGTCGGTCACGGGCTTCTTGGATACATCGACCATGTGTGCGTCGCCCTTGCTGTCGAAATGCGTCAGGTCGGGCATCAGGCGGCTCCTTCGGATGAGGCCGGCCCGGCGAGAAGGGACCGGGTCGCGGCAGCCACGTCGTCCTTGCGCATCAGGCTTTCGCCAATCAGGAAACTGCGTGCGCCCGATCGCGCGAGGCGTGCCAGGTCGTCTGACGTGAAAATCCCGCTCTCGGCGACGATGTGCCGGTTGGCCGGGACCCGCCTTGCGAGTCGTTCAGTGGTCGCCATATCCGTCTCGAACGTCTTCAGGTCGCGGTTGTTGATGCCGAGGAGTGGAGACTTGAGGGCGAAGGCCCGTTCGAGTTCGTCATCGTCGTGAACTTCAAGCAGGACATCCATGTTCCAGGAGTTGATCGCGCAGTCCTCGAGTTCCTGAGCTAGCGCATCGGAGACACTGGCCATGATGATCAGGATGCAATCGGCGCCCCAAGCTCGGGCCTCCGCAACCTGGTAGGCGTCGTAGAGGAAGTCCTTGCGCAGGCATGGCAGGCCGCTTGCCGCCCGCGCCTCGCCCAGAAACTCCGGTGCACCCTGGAAGGACGGCGCATCCGTCAGCACCGAAAGGCAGGTTGCGCCGCCCGCCTCGTATGCGCGCGCAAGTTTCGCCGGATCGAAGTCGGCCCGGATGAGCCCTCGTGACGGGCTTGCCTTCTTGATTTCGGCAATGAGGCCGTAGCCGGTCCTCGACTGCTCCATGAGCGCAGAAGCAAAGCCGCGCGGCGCTGGAGCTTCGCGTGCTGCCGCTTCGACGGCGTGCAGGGGCAGGCGTGCCTTGGCGGCCGCCACTTCCTCAAGCTTGTAGGCCTTGATCCTGTCGAGCACGTTGGTCATGGAGTTCGGATATCCCTTTGGCGGCTTCTTGGAAAGCGGATGCTCCGCCACTCGTCTTCGCCAAGGTCCCGGGATCCCGCGGCAGCGACTCCCGAATGCACCGGGTCGAACGTGGCCATGGAGTGGGCATTCGCGCGGCCTCCCCTGGCGCCGTCGGTTTCAGGCCCAAGGAACTGGTGCTTGTCCATGCTCCTGCAGCCAGGAATTGACGCGGCTGAACGGACGCGACCCGAAGAACCCGCGATGGGCGGAAAGAGGGGAGGGATGGGCGGACTTTAGGATCAGATGGTGATCCCCCTTGATGTGCCCTGCGTAACCTTCTGCATGCCTTCCCCAAAGGATGAATGCCCGCGGAGTGGCGGACAAATGTCGAAGCACTTGGGCAGCAAGCGTGTCCCAACCCAGATGCAGGTGGCCGCCGGCATTTCCCTCCGGAACCGTGAGCGCGGTGTTGAGGAGCAACACGCCCGCGTTCGCCCAACTGGCTAGATCACCTGTCGCGGGAGAACGGCCGATGTCGTCGTCAAGCTCGCGAAAGATGTTTCTGAGCGACTTTGGCAGTGCCGTGCCGGCGGTTACCGCAAACGCCAGCCCATTGGCATGGCCGAGCGTCGGATAGGGATCCTGGCCAAGTATGACCACACGGGTGGCTTCCGGCTGGCACCGCTCAAGGGCAGCAAACCGCATCGGTGCGGGTGGCAGGATTCGGCGCGTGTCGACAGAAAGGGCCTCGGCAATCCGGGGCCAATCCTCGGCAAAGAAAGGCAGTTCCGCCCAGGCGCCGAGGTTTCCGTTCAATTTCCCACCCGAGGCCTGGCTGCGGCCAGGCGTGGGTCAGGACCCTGACGTGACACGGGCCAGCCCTTCGACCTTGGCACGAGCGGCACCAGAGGCGATGCTGTCGGCGGCGATCTCGACGCCGCTCTTGAGGTGATCCGCCTTGCCCGCGATCACGAGCGCGGCAGCGGAGTTCAGGAGCACCGCATCGCGATAGGCGCCGGGAGCGCCGTCGAGAAGGGCTCGGAACGCGGCGGCGTTCTCATCCGGCGAGCCACCGAGTATGTCCTTCAGGGGGTGGACGGGGAGCCCCGCATCTTCGGGATGCATCTCGGCGGAAGCAATCTTGCCGTCCTTCAGGACAGCAACGGAGGTCGGGCCGCAGATCGACATTTCGTCGGTGCCATCGGCCCCATGAACCAGCCACACCTCCTCGCTGCCAAGCTCCTTGAGGACCTCCGCCATCGGGAAGATCAGGTCGATGGCAAAGGCACCGGTCAATTGGCGCTTGACGCCTGCGGGG
>VYCX01000329.1:0-6189 GCA_009843725.1 Boseongicola sp. SB0675_bin_26 | reverse complement strand
CCTGCGGGGTTCGTCAGCGGGCCAAGAATGTTGAAGATTGTCTTGGAACCCAGTTCCATCCTGACCGGGCTGACATGCTTCATTGCCGGATGATGCATCGGGGCCATCATGAAACCGATGCCAACTTCGGCGAGTGCCCTTTCCACGACGTCCGGCCCGACCATCACCTCTATGCCCATGGCGGCCTGCAAATCTGCCGCGCCGGACCTGGACGAGAGATTGCGGTTTCCGTGCTTTGCGACAGGAACGCCGGCTCCGGCCACGACGAAGGCCGAGGCGGTCGAGATGTTGAGCGTGCCCATTCCGTCGCCGCCAGTGCCCACGATGTCCATGGCACCGGGAGGGGCGCATACGGCAGCGCATCTGGCGCGCATCACGGCTGCGGCGGCAGTGTACTCCGCGACAGCCTCGCCACGCGCTCGAAGTGCCATAAGGAACCCGCCCATCTGCGCAGGCGTGGCCGTTCCGTCGAACAGGATGTTGAACGCCTCTTCTGCCTGTGTGCGGCTCAGCGGCCCTTCCGAAGCCGCGTAGATCAGGGGTCTCATCGAATCGCTCATGCCGACTCCGGAACAGACTTGAGGAAGTTTTGCAGCATGGCATGCCCATGCTCGGAACGGATTGATTCGGGATGGAACTGTACGCCTTCGATCGGGTGGTTCCGGTGGCGAAGGCCCATGACGGTGCCATCCTCCAGCTCGGCAGTCAATTCCAGGCAGTCGGGAAGGCTCGCCCGATCAACGACCAGCGAGTGGTAGCGCGTCGCCTGAAACGGTGAAGGCAGGCTCCGGAAGACGCCAAGGCCCTCATGATGAATCGTCCCGGGCTTGCCATGAACGATGTCACGTGCACGCATGATCCGTCCGCCGAAAGCCTGTCCGATTGCCTGATGTCCAAGGCAGACGCCAAGCAGGGGCACTCCGGCCTTGGCCGCGGCCTGCACGAGAGCAAGGCAGATTCCGGCCTTGTCGGGGTCGCACGGTCCTGGGGATAGGATGATCCCTGACGGTTTCAGCGCCAATGCCTCTTCAACCCGCAGGGAATCGTTGCGGCAGACGCGACATTCGGCGCCCAGCTCACCCAGAAAATGGACGAGGTTGAAGGTGAAGCTGTCGTAATTGTCTATCAGGAGCAGCATGAAAGGCGTCCGAATCCGCAGGTCAGGTGGTGGACGTTCCCCTCCGGGAGCGCTGGCACAATTGGACAGAGTGATCAGGGAACGTCAAGGCATGTCCCGATGCGCTTGCAGTACGGAATTCGGATGAACGGTCCCTCCGGCAAGCCGCTCCTCAAGCAAGTCGCTGACTGTGGAGCTTGGCGTCTCCCGGTGCGCGTGGCGTCAATGCGCCGGGGCGTCGGCGGCATCCACAAGGGTCCTTCCGCCATCCGCCGTGAGAATCTGTCCGGTCACGAACTTCGATCCGTCCGAGGCCAGGAACTGGGCGATTTCCGCAAGTTCGGCCGGACTCGCGATGCGGCCAAGCGGAGTCGAGGAGATGATCTCGTTGCGCATGTCCTTGTCGCCGTGCAGAGCATCCTTCAGCGAGGCGCTCATGACCGAGCCGAACGCGATGGCGTTCACACGGATTCGGTGCGGCGCGAGCGCGACAGCCAGCGCACGTGTCATTTGGTTAAGCGCCGCGGAACTCACCGAATAGGCCAGCAGCTTGGGCTGGGAGCGACGTGCCGCAATCGAAGACAGGTTGATGATTGATCCAGCGGACGATTCGCCGTCGCCGTCAACAGCCTGCCTGATCATCCGCCTTGCAAATATTTGCGAAACCCGCAGGGAAGTCATCAGGTTCTGCTCTATGAGCATCTGCACGCAGTCGTCGTCGGCGTTGAGCGGGTCGCCGGTCACCATCTGTCTGGATGCGTTGACGAGGATGTCCACCCGGTCGAAGCGGTCAATCGTCGCGGAGAGCAAGTTTGCGACCGTGAGCTTTTCGCGCAGGTCGCCCGCAAAGCAGGCCGCGTTTTCAGTGCCTTCGCCGCCATGCTGCACCTCCTCGGCGAGCCGCGCCTCGTCCATGTCAGCGAGCATCACGTTGGCGCCTTCCTTCAGGAAATGGCGCGCGATGGAGAGGCCAACCCCGTTCGCGGCACCGGTGACAACGGCGGTCCTGTCGGCAATCGAAAACGACATGTGGCTATCTCTTGCGGATTGGCCGGGGCCGCGTGGCCTTGAACAGCTTGTACTCTGCGTGTTGCCCCAGGGCGCGAACGTCACGAAAGAACTCTACAAGGGTCTTTTCGTAGGGCAAATGCCTGTTGGCGACAAGCCAAAGGGCGCCTTTGCGGGTCAGCATCCTTGCGCTGGCCCGAATGAAACCCTGTCCGATGGAGGCATCTGCGCTTCGGCCCGCGTGGAAGGGAGGGTTCGTCACGACGTGGTCGGCAAGCGGGTCGGGACGGAACGTCAGCGCATCGGCCCAGTGAAACCGGGCGCGGACATCATCCAGGTTCGCTTGGGAAGCTTCCAGCGCGGCGAGGTCGTCCTCGACCAGATCAACCGAGGCCACGCCGACGCGATCCAGGACTGCGTCCGCCAAGTAACCCCAGCCGGAACCCAGGTCGACGACATGGCCGTCCATCCTGTCGGGCAGGGCATCCGCAAGGGCGCGGGATCCGGGGTCGATGCCGTCGCACGAAAACGCGCCAGGCGGAATCTCGTAAGCGCCGCCCTTCGGACGCGCCACCTGTTCAGGCACGGCATTCCATCCGGCGCAGTCGACATTGGTTGCAGCAAACATCCTGCCATGCGCCTTGACCAGAACCTCGCCCAGGATCGCGCGCTGGCCGAGCTCTCTCTGGAGACTCTCCACGCCGTCCGCCTTCTGTCCGTCGATCACGGTGGGACCGCACGTGACCGGGACGATTTCGGCAAGGGCGGCCTGAGCCGCGGCCTTGGCGCGGGGTAGGGAAAGGATCGCCATTGCGTACGGCCCCTCCGGAACCGCCAAGACGCGGAAACCCGATTCAGTGAATGCCCGATGGACGCGAAGGCTCCGAGAGACCACTTCGGTTCGTTCGTGCGGCAGTGCCGAAAGATCGGCGCTGGCGTCCGGTGAGATCACCGCGATCTTCCCGCTCTCCGGCAGGTTCACGATCCTCCTTTCGAGGGCGAGGGAAAGTCGTTGGGCGAGCATGCATCGCGAGCGCGGCGTGCGAGGCTCTACTCTTTTTCCAGTGTGCATTGGAGCGGGTGCTGGTGGCGCCTGGCGAAGTCCATGACCTGTGCGACCTTGGTTTCCGCCACTTCGAGCGAAAACACTCCGACCACGGCGAGTCCCTTCTTGTGGACTGCCAGCATCAGTTCGAATGCCTGTGCGTGGCTCATGCCAAAGAACCGTTCGAGCACGTGAACAACGAACTCCATCGGCGTGTAGTCGTCATTCAGCAGCAGGACCTTGTAGAGTGGCGGGCGTGCCGCCTTCGGCTTGGTCTTGACAAGGACGTCAGCGCCGCCATCTGGCGTGTCGTCGTGGTCGGCCATCGATTGCAAGGCAGATGAGGTCATGGCGAATCTGGCAACAGGATTGGATTGGCCGCACAATACAGGCGATCCTTCACATGTGCAAAGGGGCCAAGCCATGCTGACAACGATCTGCTTGGATGCGGATGACACGCTCTGGCACAACGAGAGGCTGTTTCAGTTCACGCAGGAGAGATTCGCAAGTCTGCTGTCGGGCTACGCAGCCAGCGATCATCTCGCTGAGCGCCTTCGAGATGCGGAACGGCGGAACATCGAGCGCTATGGCTACGGCATCAAGGGCTTCACGCTTTCAATGATCGAGACCGCCCTCCAGGTGACGGAGAACCGGGTGCCGGGCAAGGTCATCGCGGAGCTCATTGCCTGCGGTCAGGAAATGCTGCGCGATCCCATCGAGCTTCTGAACGGAGTGGAGGGGACGGTGCGAAGCCTCGCGGCGGACTTCACGCTGCTGCTGATCACCAAGGGTGATCTCCTGGACCAGGAACGGAAGCTTGCCCAGTCGGGGCTCGGCGAACTGTTTGACGGCGTTGAGATCGTCTCGGAAAAGACAAGCGAGGTCTATGTGGACATTTTCACTGGGCGCGGGATCGATCCGCGACATGCGCTGATGGCCGGAAACTCGCTCAAATCCGACGTGATTCCGGTGATTGCGGCCGGTGGCTGGGGTGTTCACGTGCCCTACAGCCCGTCCTGGGATCTCGAGGCAGCTGATGCACCGATGCAACACGAACGCTTCCGTGAAATCACCGCGCTGTCCGATCTTCCCGGTGTCATCAAGGAAATTTGCGGCAACATGTAGTGCGCCTTCACGGATTCGCCACTTGATGTAGTGGCATGAGGCCACTTTCCGGATTTGTCCAAGATTCATCTTTTTTTGATATATTCAGGTGTGTTAGGCTTTCAAAAACAATGAAGGTCCGGGATATGAATGGGCTGAGGCAAGTTGAAAGGGCAGTATTCGTGAAAGTCAGTCGAGCCGCATTTCAAATTGCGCTCATCGCTTGTTTCCTTCTGCATCCGGTTGGCGGAAGCGCCGCGCCGTATGCGGCGATGGTGATGGATGCGCGAACGGGGGAGGTCCTGCATTCCAGGAATGCGGACACAAGGCTTCATCCGGCGTCCCTCACGAAGATGATGACGCTCTACGTCGTTTTTGACGCGGTGGAGCGCGGGGAGATCAGCCTCGATCAGAAGGTGAGGATCTCCCGCAAGGCGGCGAAGGAACCGCCTTCGAAGCTCGGTCTCAGGGAAGGGCAGAAGGTGAAGCTCCGCTACCTCATCCGGGCGGCTGCCGTTAGGTCGGCCAACGACGCGGCAACGGCCCTCGGCGAGGCCGTGTCAGGCAGCGAGGCGAAGTTCGCGCGGCGCATGAACGACATGGCGAAGGCCATGGGCCTGAACAAGACGACTTTCAGGAATGCGCACGGACTGACGGAGCAGGGGCATCTCTCGACCGCGCGCGACATGACAGTTCTGGGGCGCCACCTGTTCTACGACTTTCCCGACTACTACAATCTTTTTTCCCGTCGCTCGACCAGCGCAGGACAGAAGATGGTGAGGAACACGAATCGCCGCCTCCTGAATGCGTACAGGGGAGCAGACGGCATCAAGACCGGCTACACGCGTGCGGCCGGCTTCAACCTCGTCGCCTCTGCGGAAAGGGGCGGAAAGCGCGTGATCGCGACGGTGTTCGGTGGAAGGTCCGTGACATCGCGCAACCAGCGCGTCGCCGAGCTTCTTGACATGGGCTTCTCCCGGTCCCCGGACCGTGTGGCGGTCAAGAAGCCCCGCCGTCCGGCGCTCAGCCTGCCCGCAAGCATCGTTACCCGGTCCGGGCGAGTGGTGCGGTCTTCCCGGCCGCCCTTGAGGCCGATTGCCTCCCCGGCGGACGGAGCCCTTATCGCAATCGCCGAGGACATTTCCGACGTTCTGGTCGAAGTTGCGCTCAGTGATACAACGATTCCGGCTCTTGCCGAAATTGCGGCGGCTACGGGTCCGGGCAACGGGCGGACGGGAATCGGCCAAAGACCTGTTCTCAGGCCCTTGGTCGCCCAAGGCTCGGCGCAAGAGGAGCTGGAAGGCGGGCAGGTCGCTTTGCGGGCTTCTGGCGAGGGCGAACGTCGTTGGGGAATCAATGTGGGCCTGTTCAAGACTCGTGGTGAGGCGGAGCGCGTGCTCCTGCAGACAGCCCTCGTCGAGATCGCGACCTTGGATGCCGCCAACAGGTCCGTTGTTCGCGGAACCAAGGGCTGGGAGGCGAATTTCCAGGGCCTGAGCGAGGACGGCGCCGCGTTGGCATGCAGCCGTCTCCGTGCGCGGAACCTGCCATGCACGCCAAGGGCGCCTGGCTGAGTTGACGAGCGCATTCCGGGCTCTTGAAGGCATTCACCTCGATTGCGCGCCAATTGTGCAAGCGTGATCGTTCGTGTGCTCGTCAATTGCCGGCCGGTGCCGTTGTGCCCGCCATACGGTGCCAGCGGACAGACTTCATGCCGTCGTGGACAAAGGCAACATGTGCGACCTTGTCCCGCCCAGGTCCATAGAACTCGCGCAGGGAAATGCGCGCCCCTTGCAGTGACAGCCGGCCTAAGGTAGATGGAACACATGGCGAACATTGGCAGGCACCTGATCAGGAGCCACAAGTGCCGGCTCTACCCGAACGGGGCGCAGGATGCGGCCCTCTCGGACATGCT
>VYCX01000311.1 GCA_009843725.1 Boseongicola sp. SB0675_bin_26 | reverse complement strand
CCATGCTTGCGCTTGCGCCTTGGTGGGCGGGGCGCGCCGACATGCGGCTCATGGGCGAGATTTACCTGTACCTGTCACTGGCCTGCCTGTGGAACTTGATGGCTGGCTATGCGGGCCTGGTATCGGTCGGGCAGCAGGCATATGTCGGATTTGGGGGCTACATGCTCTTTGCCCTTACGGTGTTTGGCGGGCTGCACCCGATTGCGGCAATTGTTGCGGCCGGAGGCCTTGCGGCAGTGGCTTCTGTCCCGGTCGCCACGCTCATCTTTCGACTCAAGGGAGCCTACTTCGCCATCGGAACGTGGGTGGTGGCAGAGGTGTTCCGCCTGTCATTTGCGCAGGTATCCGCCTTGGGCGGCGGCTCGGGGTCATCGCTGCCAGTAGGCATCGTCAGGTCGCTTTCATCCTCCAGGTCGGGCCGCGAGGCCCTGAGCTACTGGCTGGCGCTGGGCGCCGCCGTCCTGGTCATTGGCACTGTCTATCTTTTTCTGAGGTCTCGCAGGGGACTGGCCCTCACCGCGATCCGGGACAGCGAGACTGCCGCATCTGGCCTGGGTATCGACATCTGGAGGACGAAGCTGGAAGTCTATGTCGTGACCTCCGCGTTGACCGCGGTAATTGGCGGGCTGATTTTCCTCCAGAAGCTTCGCATTTCGCCCGATGCCGCGTTTTCGGTCAACGACTGGACCGCGTTCGTGATCTTCATCGTCGTCATCGGCGGGATCGGAACTCTGGAAGGGCCAATCATCGGCACGCTTGTCTTTTTTGCGATTCGGGAAACCCTGGCGGACTTCGGCACAAGCTACCTGATGATCCTCGGTGCCGTGGCCATCGTGGTGATGTTGAAGGCTCCGAAGGGCATATGGGGATTGATTCGTGACCGATTTGATCTTGAACTCTTCCCGCTGAGTTATCGTGTGCACCAAATTGGCGGCAAGAGCGGGGCCTTGAAATGAACGTTCTCTGGATCATGGCGGATCAACTTCGATGGGATTATCTCAGTTGCTATGGAGCCACGCATATCCAGACTCCCAACCTGGACTGGCTGGCGTCGCGCGGCGTGCGTTTCAACAGGGCGTATGTGCAGTCCCCGATCTGCGGCCCGAGCCGGATGAGCTACTACACTGGTCGTTACGTTCGCAGCCACGGCTCCACCTGGAACGGGTTCCCGCTGCGGGTCGGGGAGCCGACCCTGGGAGAGCACCTCCGCGAGATCGGGGTCAAGTGCACACTGGTTGGCAAGACACACATGACGCCGGATCTGGATGGCATGAAGCGGCTCGGGATCGAGCCGGAGGGAACCATTGGTGCGCGTGTCAGCGAATGCGGGTTCGAGGTGCTTGTACGCGACGACGGCACCAATCATTCCGACTACCCGTCACGGCACGCCGCGGACTATGACCGGTATCTGCGTGAACACGGCATGGACGGGGACAACCCCTGGGAGGAATGGGCCAACACGGCGATTGGCCCGGACGGAGAACTGCGTTCCGGATGGGTGCTGGAAAACGCGCCCTTTGCCGCACGAGTGCCGAAGGAACATTCGGAAACGGCCTGGCTCACGACGCTTGGCATCGAGTTCATGGAGGGGCAGGGCGATCAGCCCTGGCTGTGCCACCTGAGCTACATCAAGCCGCACTGGCCGTATCTGGCGCCGGCCCCGTACAACGACATGTATTCGGCTGCGGACGTGCCGCCGGTGAACCGCAGCGATGACGAGCGTCGGTCCGATCATCCGCTCATGCAGGCGTGGATGGACATGCGCGTGAGCAAGAGCTTCTCCCGCGATGAAGTGCGCAACCTTGTTGCGCCTGTATACATGGGGCTGATCCGGGAACTGGATGACAACCTGGGTCGCCTCTTCGCCCGTCTCGGGGAATGCGGTCGACTGGATGACACGATGATCGTGTTCTGCTCGGATCATGGCGACAACATGGGTGATCACTGGATGGGCGAGAAGGACCTTTTCTACGACTGCTCGGCTCGCGTCCCGTTGATCGTGTACGATCCGCGACGGGAAGCGGATGCAACCCGGGGCACGACCGTGAACCAGCTTGTGGAAGGCGTCGACCTGACACCGACCTTTGTCGAGTTCTTTGGCGGACAGCCCAAGTCAAACGTCATTGAGGGACTGTCATTGCAGTCACTGCTTCACGGTCAAGAGTTGCCGCCGCGGGATTTCTGCGTTTCCGAATACGACTACGCCACGCGGGACGCTCGCAGGGCGGTCGGAGTCGATCAGGGCGACGCCCGGATGACGATGATTTTCGACGGGCGCTGGAAATACGTGCATGTCGAAGAGATGCGCCCCTTGCTGTTCGACCTGGAATCCGATCCGAACGAATTGGTCGACCTGGGAGGTGACCCGGCCTTCGCCGAACAGGTCGAGAGATTGCGCGGGCTGCATTTCGAGTGGACCCGGCAGCACCACAACCGGATCACCAGAACGGCGGAAGAGGTCGAGGCAATGACAGATGCCCGGGAACCGCCCGGAATCCTGATCGGGTACCGAGACCGGGCAGAGCTGGAGTCAGACGGCCTCAGGCTGCCGCCTCATGCACGACGGTGAAGGCCAGCGGAAGCTCTCTGCTTGCCACCGACAGAGTGGCACCGGCGCAACGAGCCGCACTTCGACAGGTCCGAACGGACAGTCTCGCATTTGCCGGCAATGGTCCCGGCGCCTGCCAAAGGGCGATGGCCTTCTGACGTCAGGGTGACCTGCCGGGCCAACCGGTGTAACGACTGGCCCCACAAGGCATCCTCCAACTTGCCGATCGCCGTGGACAGCGGCGGTTGGGAGACATGCGCCCGGGCAGCCCCTTTCGAGAAGCTGCCGGTTTCGGCCACGGCGAGGCATTGTTCGAGCTGTCCGAGGTACACGGCATGCACGTTGTGCATGTCCGGGATCAAAACTATCAATTGGAGAGATGAGCTGTCCTCGGGTAGCCTAGCCTGAATACCCAAGCGCTGCGTCCCATGTGACAAGCCGAATTCGGGTTG
>VYCX01000121.1 GCA_009843725.1 Boseongicola sp. SB0675_bin_26 | reverse complement strand
TGCAGGGGTTGCGGTTCACCATGTTCTTCGTTGCCGCGCTGGCCACGGCCGCGTTCGTGTCTGTGGCTGGCGTGATCGGCTTTGTGGGCTTGATGGTGCCACACCTTGCTCGCGGAATTGCTGGGCCGTTGCACCGCCAGCTTCTGCCAACGGCAGCCATCGTGGGCGCCGTGTTGCTTACTGTCTCGGACATGCTGTGCAGGCTGCTCCTTGCACCGCAGGAGTTGCCGGTGGGGATCGTGACCACCTCGATCGGTGCCGCCTTCGTGTTCATGTTGCTGGTCAGAACGCGGAAGATGCAGAGATAACGGTCCCACGCATTGAGCGAACGGCGACATGCAAGCGCGGCCGGTCCTTGTGCGTTGTTCCTCTTTCCGACGACGAAGTTCCGTGGATACGGGTTGGTGAAGGGCAACAAGCGCCTGGACGAGGCCGGGTCCGTGTCGCCCGGTTCAGGGCAACCCATGGTCCGTGCATATTCAGTCCTCCGCCACGCCCAGCCTCAGCAAGGCGGCACGTCGGGCCCCGAGGTCCCGTGCGTACGTCGAGCAGTGGGTGAATCCGGTCCTGCTTCCCAGGGCCGGACCTGCACCAATGGGACTCCGTCTTCGAGTCATTCATCGTAACAGGCGATCGAGACGCCCCTGTCAGCGGCGGCTTGAAGCGGCGGGATTTCGGCGGTTCACCACGGATCTGCCAGAAACGGTCCTCTTTCCATCATTCGGCTCCAATCGTGATGCTCCTGACGTGCCTCTCGTGTCCCGTGCAGCCGCGGCGGGGACGGTCCGCGCCCGAGACACGCATCCGGCGTCGAAGGAAAGAGCAAGGCTGCGCAAGGCAGGGTTTGGCAAAGACCCTCGGAACCACGCCGGAACGAGCCGCTCACGTGACCGAGCTCCCGTGCATTGTCAGGCATTTTCGCGTCCGGGTCTTCCCACTCCCGACAAGGATGGCGCAAGCGACGGGACGTCCATGCATCTGCAATCAGTGCTGACGGCGGGTCGTTCTCTGCCGGTTCCGCAACCGCGGGCAGGCCTGCAGCGGGCGGTTCCGGAGCGAGAGGGACGGCGGGTTGAGGCTGTCGCAGAAAGCCCGTCGGGTGTATCCGGCCGCGTATGTCATTGTGAAGCGACCCATACGGTTCTGCATTTCGGATGCGGCCGACCAGGAAATTTGTCCCGAGGCGCTCGACACGGCCGCAGGCGTTGCGGGAACAACCGAGGGTCGCCGTGACTTCGTCTGCGATGATGTCGACCACCGTTCCATGCCGCACTGAAGTGATGCAAGTGGCCTCAATTCCCTGCTCTCTCCTTGGCCAAATTGCGGGAGTGGATCACTAGGCTTGCACGGAACGAGGCTCAGAAATCCCTCTGGTTGGCTCGTTGCGCCGGCACGACCCGTGCTTTCAGAGAAACAGGCACATTGCCCATTGCCAAAATCAAGTCCAGACTAAAAACTAGTTGGAAGAGGATCATGCGTGAAATTGGCGCATTTGAAGCAAAAACGCATCTCTCTGGCCTGTTGAAGTCGGTCCAGTCGGGTGAACACATTACCATCACCAAGCGTGGAAAACCTGTCGCTCAATTGGTGCCGGTCAATCAAGTCTCGGTCAGTGATCGCGCCGACTTGGCATTGCGTATCAAGAAGTTGCGGGGCCGCATTGCCAATGAATGCGGCTTGTTCACCAGAAGTGACATTCTTTCTGCCAGAAACGAAGGGCGGAGGCCGGCGACCGCTCCCATAGGGGAAGGCACCTTTCGGGGTGAGTAGATGACCAACCCTTCTGCCATGGTCGTTGACGCCTCGATTGCCGCATCCTGATTGCTTCCGGACGAACTCCAATGCACTTCACTTGCAGATCTTGGATCATCGGAACTGCACGCGCCAATGCTGTTTTGGGCCGAGATGCGCAACATTCTGTTGGTCTTGGAGAGACACAAGCGGCTGGCGGTCGACATGCCGTCCGAAGCGCTGTCAATCCTCGATGCGATTGCCGTGAATCTTGATGAGACACCGGACGGTGGCAGAGTCATTCAGCTGGCTCGAAGTCATCAGCTCACGGTCTACGACGCGCTGTACGTTGAATTGGCCTTGCGGTTGCAGACACCCTTTTGGACACTTGATCGGAAGCTTGCAGCCGCCGCTCAGCGAGAAGGCGTACCCAACCGATAGGCATTGGTGCGAGGAAGGTCATGGCCGCCAGGTCTGACTTGGTCCGATGACCAGTCTGCACGAACGACAACCGTCTTTCCGCGGCAGGCCCCGCCTCTCACTGCATCATGACCAGCACCCGTCGGCGGTCCGCAGGATCCTGTCGGGAGTCCATGCGACATCGGATCTCCAGGAACTCGCAGAGCCTTCGCGTGTCGGACCCTTCGACATAGAAGTCGGTCATATGGAAGGACTGGTCGAACAGCATGGCACCGCATCGCCAAGCCTCCTGCTCGTCACGCCAGTTGGCGAACTCGGCCCTGATCAAACACTGACAGGGGCACGATGGCGCGTGGCACAGCATGCCGACCGGACCGCCAGCGGCCTGAATCTTGTCATCGAGGGCCGCGATGGTCAACGGCGCCTCCACTCGATTCCACATGACGCGTGGCATTCCGCAGATGATCGGGCTTTCCCATAGCGGGCAGAAAATGGGAAAAATCGCAGCCGAAAATTGCGAACATCGTCGATTGCTGCTTTGAAGGACGCATGTTCCATTGGAGGACAGAGAATGTCAGCGATCGAAGCCCGCCTCGCGAAAATGGGAATCTTCCTGCCAGCCCCGCTCGTCCTGCCAAGCCCGAACCGCGCCAGCGCCGTGCGTGTGGGCGACATGCTCTACGTGTCTGGCCATGGCGCCGCGCTTTTGGAGGACGAGACCGTCAAGCGGCGCGGCAAGGTTGACCTGGACATCACAGAGGCGGAGGCGACGGAGACCGCAAGGGCGCTCGCCATCAAGATGATCGCGACGGTCAAGCACCACGTCGGCGATCTCGACAAGGTTGAGAAGG
>VYCX01000211.1 GCA_009843725.1 Boseongicola sp. SB0675_bin_26 | reverse complement strand
GCGAGGGCGGACGAAATCAAGCCACGGGCGAAACGTCGTGCTTTAATCGCTTACGCATGGTCGGCACACGTCAGTCCGTTCCGGGAGTGCCGTCCGGTTCCGGCAGCAGGCGCGGGGCGCGGAAGATGATGCCCATGACCAGCGCCTGGAAGGCGGCATGGTGCTTGTTCGCGCAGCCGAGCTTTCGCGTCGCGTTCGACAGGTGCCGGTTGACCGTGAACACCGACAGCCCGAGAAGCATGCCGACCTCCTGGGCCGTCTTGCCCTCGCCCGTCCAGAGGAGGCATTCCCTTTCCCGGGGGGTGAGCGCCACCGCGCGCTCCGGCACGGCCGAAGGCCCGCGCGTCGTCGCGGCCATGAACTCCCATGCGTCCCAGGCCTCGGCGAAGAGCCTTTCCTGCGCACCGGCCACCCCCTCCCGAAGGCGGCCCTCGTCGGAGGCTGCGACGACCAGCATCCCCGACGGCCCCGCGTGGCAGTGGACCGGGACCGACAGGCCGTGGCCGAGCCCGAAACCGCGCGCCTCCGCCATCATCTTGCGTTGCGGCTCGCGCAGGCCGCGCAGGAACGCAGGCCCGCCCCAGAGGAACGGACGGACCGCGCGAATCCCGGCTTCCAGCACGGGGTCGACCAGATCGTAACGCATCACGGAATAGCGCAGGATCCACGCAGGAGGGTAGCTGGTGATCGCCACCGGGCTGGCGGCCGTCCCGCCGCGCGGCGGCATCCATGTCACGAATGCGTACGCATCAAGGCCAAGTTCCCCGACCAGCGCGTCAAGGCGGGCCTCGACCTCGGCCTTCGTCCCGCCGGCCGGGCCACTGGCGGCATGCTCGAACCATGACGTCCCTCCAACGCGCCTCCCCGCAATCGCCACCATCGTCCGCGCGCCTCCTCATGTGCCGGCACCGTCCCGGGCCGCCCAGCTTCCCCGCCTCGCGGCGGTCATGCAAGCAGACGAGCCTTCGCGTCAAGGGTGATTCGTGATCCGGGTGCGCCCAAGACTTCCCGGGTGTTGCCGCAAGGGCTGAATCGCGAAAGGCAGACGACCTGCAGCGCGTCCTGCCCGAAGCGGTCTTCGTCGATGCGCTTGATCTCGAATCGCTCCCGGATGCGCACGCCGACGCCGTGCCTGACCATCAGCCGGGAAAGCTCCGCTCCGAGTTCAGGTGTTTCATTGTCTTGTGGCGGTTCTGGCCTTGACTCGGACATCGACAAGGACATAGACATTTGAAACTGTGAAGAAGCTCGCAAAGGCATCGCTAGTGCCGATTGCCGGGAAACAGGAGAACGCACATGAAATCGCATTCGCAGATCCAGGAACAGATTCTTGCCAAGGCCGAGGAGGACGAACGGTTCCGCGCCCAGCTCCTGGAGAATCCGAAGGTGGCCATCAAGGACGCAACCGGACTTTCGGTTCCGGATGGCATCAACATCCGTGTCCTTGAAGACAACGCCACCGACTTTCATCTGGTCCTGCCGCCGGCAGGCCGGAACCTGTCGGATCAGGAAATCAGCGGTGTGGCCGGCGGCATTGGTGACATCGACACCTGGTGAACATGGTTCAGCGGCCTGCAGGCCGGAACCTGTCGGACCGGGAAGTCAGAGGTCCGGCCGGTGGCTCAGGTCCGGCGTCCCCCAGTGGATGGTGACATTGACGCCTGCTGGGCATGGCGGTGACCCCGGCGGTCGTCGTTCGCCGTGCCCGGAAGGCCTGACGCTTCGGGCTGGAGAACACGAGATGGCGTCGTTTCAGGGCATTGCGTCCGCTGATCGCCTCCCTTCCCCGCAAGTCGTTGCGCAGGCCGCCGCATGGGTGCCAGACGCTGACGGCAGATTGCCTGGCCGACGCCAGCAATTCCGGAACGGACCCGTGAAACGCCCCGCAGGAACAGCCCGCCGATCCCCTGTGGCGAATGCAGGGGCGTCGAGTCGCCTGCAAGTCCGGCCAGCAGCTTTCCCACTCCGTGCCGCGGTGCCTCGCCGGCATCCGCGGTCCCGCGCCGGCGGCTTCATGCGCACCCCGTCACGGCCCCTGAAGCCGCCGCCCCGCGGAGCCGGACTGGAACCGGCCCCTTGAGCGACAGGTCGCTGCAAGGCGTGACGGCGCCGGCCCTGGCCGGGATCCCGCCGCTGCTTGCCGGGTCACCGGGCAGAGGCTCCTCGCACCGCCAACAGGAAGGGGCCGGGCGTTTCCCGGTCGCATCGGCGCATTCGAAACAGGATGCGCACCCAGCGCGCCGTCACGCCCCAGAGGTACGGAATGCGGGCCTGTCCGTGTCAGGCAGACTGGCCCATTGGCGCGGGTGCGCCGATCCGATCGCGCAGTCGCGACAGGCTCGTGACCTGCGAGCCGACAGGTTGAACCCGCCGGAAACAGGACATGCATGACGGCAGCATCAGGAAACTCGTGATCGCCGGAGGCGGCACTGCGGGATGGATGGCCGCGGCAATGTTCGCACGCCAGTTCGGCAAGACCCTGGACATTGTCCTCGTGGAATCCGATGAGATCGGAACTGTCGGCGTGGGCGAAGCGACGATCCCGCCGCTGCGTCTCTTCCACAAGTACATGAACGTGAGCGAGCCCGAGTTCCTCCGCGCCGTTCAGGGCACTTTCAAGCTTGGAATCCTCTTCGAGAACTGGCGGAACCTGGGCGAGAGCTACTTCGGTTCCTTTGGATGGGCCGGAAGGGAACGCTGGGCGGCGGGCTTTCAGAACCACTGGCTGAGGGGGCGCCTCCTGGGGCTGGCCCGGGGCTACGGAGAATACTGCCTGGAAACGTCCGCGGCCTTGCGCAACAGGTTTGGCATCAGCCTGAACACCGTCCTGAACCACGCCTACCACATCGACGCCGGACTCTACGGACAGTTCCTGCGAGGGATTGCCGAGGAGTCCGGTGTCGTTCGCCATGAAGGAAGAATCGACCAGGTGGAGCAGGATCCGGCCAACGGGTTCATCACCGGCCTCCGCCTGCAGTCCGGACAGCGGGTCATGGGTGACCTGTT
>VYCX01000518.1 GCA_009843725.1 Boseongicola sp. SB0675_bin_26 | reverse complement strand
TCGCGGATCCGCAGGCGCAGTCCGTCTGCATCGATGCATGGAACACCTATGAACGTCTTGGCAGCCCGGAAGGGGAACTCGCGCTGGCCCAGGCGGTGATCTACCTTGCGCTGGCCCCCAAGTCGAACAGCGGCTACGTCGCGTTCAAGGCGGCGCAGAGGGCCGCCAGGTCCACGGGTTCCGAGCCTCCGCCCAAGCACATCCTGAACGCACCGACGCGGCTGATGAAGGACCAGGGCTATGGCAAGGGCTACGCCTACGACCATGACGCCGAAGACGGGTTCTCCGGCCAGGGCTATTTTCCGGACGGGATGGAGCGCGCATCCTTTTTCCAGCCGGTGGAGCGGGGATTCGAGCGGGACCTCAGGCGCCGGCTCGACTATTTCGCGAACCTGCGTGCCAGGCGGCAGAGTTGACAAGCGTGAGGCGCCAAGACAGACCCGGGCGCATGCTGGGCACCCTACTTTCCATTGCCGGCGGCGGTGCGCTGGGAGCCTTGGCCCGTCACCTGACCGGCCTTGGCTTCATGCGGCTTCTGGGTCCGACCACGTTTCCTCTCGGCATCATCACGGTCAACGTCCTCGGCTCTTTCCTGATCGGATTCTTTGTCGTTCTGGCGGCACAGCGAGGGCTGACGCATCTCTCGCCCTTTTTCGTGGTGGGCTTCCTGGGAGCGTTCACCACGTTCTCGGCATTCTCCCTTGAAGCTGTCCTGCTCTATCAGCGCGGAGATGTCGTGGCGTCAATGATCTATGTCACGGCTTCCGTCGTGCTTTCCATTCTTGGTCTCCTGGCCGGGCTTGCACTTGCACGCGTGCTGCTTTCATGAAGCGGGCATTGCGATTGGGGCAACTGGTCCCTCCTGGCACGGTCCCTGCGGGAATTGCCCGGACGCTTCTCGCCGTGCCTTCGCGATGACGGGCGTTCAGTGGATCAATGTCGCTCCGGGCGAAGGCGACCAGCGGCTTGACCGATGGCTCCGCCGGCGTTTTCCGCATGTGCCGCAAGGACGGATCGAGAAGATGTGCCGCAAGGGGGAGATCCGGCTTGATGGACGGCGGGCAAGGCCAGGCGTACGGGTGAAGGACGGCCAGACCGTACGCGTTCCGCCGCTACCCGAAGCGGAGAGCCTGGCAAGGATGCCCGAAGGTCCGGCGAGTCCGGTCGATGCGGAGATGATCCGGAAGACCGTCGTCTATCGCGACGAACACTTGATTGCGCTCAACAAGCCTCCCGGCCTTGCGGTTCAGGGCGGCTCGAAGCAGCGTCGGCATGTGGACGGGCTGGCCGGCGCGCTCAGGTTCGGGCGCGACGACAAGCCACGCCTCGTTCACAGGCTGGACAAGGACACGTCCGGCATCCTGCTTCTTGCGCGAACGCGTGCCGTGGCCAACGCGCTCGGCAAGGCCTTCCGCGCCCGCGATGTCAGGAAGGTCTACTGGGCCGCTGTCGCAGGTGTCCCGAACCCTCGGACAGGGGTGATTCGTTATGGCCTCGCAAAGGCGCCCGGGCATGGAAAGGCCGGCGAGGGCGAGAAGGCACGCGTCGTCCCGCCGGAAGATGTCGAACGCACTCCGGATGCAAAGCACGCGACCACGGACTACTCGGTTCTTGCCGCTCTCGGGAACCGCGCAAGCTGGATCGGACTCGTCCCGGTCACCGGTCGCACCCATCAGCTGCGCGCCCATATGGCGGGAATCGGACATCCCGTCGTCGGGGACGGAAAGTACGGGGGTTCGGGACAGGAGAACCCGGGCGACGGCTGGGGTGCTCAACTGGGCGGCGAAATCAGCCGCAAGCTGCATTTGCACGCACGTTCCCTCGTGCTCGACCATCCCGTCACGGGCCACCGCCTCGTGCTCATTGCCCCCTTGCCCCCTCACATGAGGCAGACATGGAAGACGCTGGCCTGGGACGCGCTCCGCGTTCCTGAAGACCCCTTCGATGGTGCAGGACGCCCATGAGCGAATGGGCCTCGAAGCGATTCTGGAGCACCGTGTCCGTCGAGGCCGGCCCGGAGGGTTTCTCGATCCGACTGGACGGCCGCCCTGTTCGGACACCGGCGAAGCGCACGCTCGTCTTGCCGACACAAGCCGTTGCCAGGCACGTCGCAGCCGAATGGGAGGCGCAGGAGGAACGGGTCGACCCTGCGACCATGCCCTGGACCCGTTCGGCAAACGCGGCCATCGACAAGGTTGCGGCGCAAAGGCGCGAAGTCACGGACCACCTTGCCGGTTACGTCGGCACCGACCTGTTGAGCTACAGGGCCGCAGAACCGGTCGAGCTTGTCCTGCGCCAGCAGGAGACCTGGGATCCGTTGCTCGACTGGCTGGCATCTCGTCATGGCGTGCGCTTGGAGGTGACGCAGGGCGTGATGCCGGTCGAGCAGGATCCGGCGTGCGTCTCAAGGCTCGTGCGCGGCATGGAACCGATGTCCGTCTTCCAGCTGACGGGATTTCATGATCTCGTGACCCTTTCGGGATCGTTCGTGATCGCGCTTGCTGTTGCAGATGAAGCGTTCCCTGTGCAGGATCTTTGGTTGGCGTCCCGCCTTGACGAGAGCTGGCAGGTCGAGCAATGGGGCGAAGATGTTGAGGCGACCGAGGAGGCCGCGCGCAAGATGCGGGCGTTCCTTCATGCAGCCGTGCTTTTTCGTCTGGCCGGATGAGGCGGTTTCGAGACCTGCGACAAATTCCCGAACGAGACTGTCCTGTTGCATTTTTGGGCGTCGCGGTCTTGACCTTGGGCATGGAATCCCTCCACATTCCGACTGTCAGGCGGAATGACCGAGATAGAAATCGTCGTGACCGGGTTCAGGAGCCGGTTTCAGGATGATCGCCAGCGATGGCGGAAACTCAGAAAGTGAAATCATGAAAGAGGAAAACATGCAAAAATCCGTATTCTATGGCGCGCTTGCTGCTGCCGTTGTTCTCGGTGGTGCGGCTGGCGCCGCGACCCTCGATGACGTCAAGGCACGCGGGAATCTCAACTGCGGCGTGTCTACCGGCCTTGTCG
>VYCX01000474.1 GCA_009843725.1 Boseongicola sp. SB0675_bin_26 | reverse complement strand
CCCGACCGACTGCCCGTGGCAGCCCTACTTCTTCGGTCGCAACGGCAACCCGGCGGAGGGGTTCCAGTACACGTACCATTTCTTTTGGGGCCTCGAGGACGTGATCGCCAATTTCCTCGATCTCTGGGGTGGTTCCGGCGTGGCCAGGACCGTGGCGGGGCTCTTCCCCAATGACGCGGACGGCAATGCCTGGGGGCATCCTGAACTTGGATTTCCAAAGCCGCTGGCCGAGGCCGGATTCATGCTGGTCGATCCAGGCCGCTACCAACCGCTCAATGACGATTTCTCCAACTACATCGCTGCCTTCAAGGAGGCCGGTTGCGAGATCGTCACGGGCAACATGATCCCGCCGGACTTCGCGACCTTCTGGGCGCAGGCCGCGCAGCAGGATTTCCGGCCGAAGGTCGTGACGATCGGGAAGGCCCTGCTGTTCCCGTCCGTCATCGAGTCGCTCGGCGACCGCGGCGACGGGTTGACGTCCGAGATCTGGTGGACGCCGACGCATCCCTTCAACTCGTCGCTGACCGGCGAGAGCGCGAAGGCGCTGGCCGACGGATACACGTCTGCCAGCGGGCGGCCATGGACCCAGCCCATCGGGTTCAAGCATGCCCTGTTCGAAGTGGTGCGGGACGTGATTTCCCGCTCTGCCGACCTGGATGATCCGATGGCCATGGTGGATTCGATCAAGTCGACGAGCCTTTCGACCATCGTGGGTGACGTGAACTGGGCGGGCGGGCCGGTCCCGAACGTCACCAAGACCCCGCTTGTTGCGGGCCAGTGGCAGAAGATGGGGGACGGCTTCAACCTTGTCGTGACCACCAATGCCCATGCGCCGCAGATTCCGGTCGGCGGTGAGTTGAAGCTGCTAGGCTAAAGGGGCAGGTGTCTTGTCGGCGTTGCTGTCGGTCGCGGGTCTCAGCAAGTCGTTCGGTGCGGTCGTCGTGGCCGACCAGACGAGTTTTGATGTGGAGCACGGCGCCGCAATAGGCGTTCTCGGACCGAACGGCGCCGGCAAGACCTCGCTGTTCAACCTGATCACCGGCGCCTTGCGACCTGATGCCGGGCAGATAGTGTTCGGCGGGGCCGACATCACCAACGTGTCGGCCGCCGAGCGCTGCAGGATGGGGATTTGCCGTTCCTTTCAGATCCCGCAGCCCTTTGGCGGCATGACGGTCTTTGAGAACGCCCTTGTGGGTGCGACCCAAGGGGCCGGGTTGAGCGGCAGTTCGGCGGAAGTTCATGCCATCGAGGTCCTGGAAGCGACGGGCCTGCTGCCAAAGTCCAACGTGCGTGCCGGCGCGCTCACCCTCCTGGAGCGAAAGCGCCTGGAGATGGCCCGCGCGCTGTCCGCAAGGCCAAAGCTGCTGCTGCTGGACGAGATCGCGGGCGGCCTGACGGACGCAGAGTGCGGCGAACTGATCGATACGATCAATCGGGTGCATGCGAAGGGCACGACAATCATCTGGATCGAGCACGTCGTTCACGCGCTTCTGGCCGTCGTCCAGAAGCTCATCGTGATCGATTTCGGCAAGAAGATCGCCGAAGGAGAGCCGAGAGAGATCATGGGCAGCGCCGAGGTCAAGGAGATCTATCTGGGAGTGGATCCGGATGCCTGATCCGCTTCTGGCCCTGAATGCGCTCGACGCCCACTACGGAGATTTCCAGGCGCTCTACGGCGTGGACATGGCCATTGAGCGGGGCGAAGTCGTCTCGATCATTGGGGCGAACGGTGCCGGGAAGACAACTTTGATGCGGTCAATTTCCGGGTTGACGTGGAATGATCCGGCCCAGGTGGTCTACGATGGCCGGCAGATCGGCGACCTGAGAGCCGATCTGATCGCTGGCTTGGGGATCGCGCTGGTGCCTGAGGGACGGCAGCTGTTTCCATCGCTTTCGGTCGAGGAGAACCTCGTGCTCGGCGGCAAGACCCGCCGGCCGGGACCGTGGTCGCTTGACAGGGTCTATGACCTGTTTCCGATTCTCGGCGAGCGGCGCAGCCAGGCCTCCACATCGCTTTCGGGCGGGCAGCAACAGATGGTGGCGATCGGTCGGGCGTTGATGGCCAACCCCGAACTGATCCTGTTCGACGAGATCAGTCTCGGACTTGCCCCGGTCGTGATCGGAACGATCTATGACGTGTTGCCCGGCATCATCGGCGAGGGAGTGACGGCGCTCCTGGTGGAGCAGGACATATCCCGCGCGCTGGCCGTGTCCTCGCGCGTCTACTGTCTTCAGGAAGGGCGGGTTTCGTTGGAGGGGCGGACGGTTCAGGTCAGCCGCGAGGACATCACTGAGGCATATTTCGGAGCGGCGGCGGCATGATCGAGTGGGTCAATGCGCTGGTTCAGGGCGTCTTGCTGGGCGGCCTCTACGCGCTGTTCGCTGCCGGGCTGTCGCTGATTTTCGGCGTGATGCGGCTGGTTAACATAGCCCATGGCGACCTGATCGTGCTGGCCGCATATATCGGCCTGAGCACGACCATGATCCTGGGCGTGCATCCGTTCGTCGCCCTACTGATCGTTATGCCCGTGATGGCCGCGATCGGCTACGCGTTGCAGCGTGGACTGCTCAACCATGCACTCGGGGATGACATCCTGCCGCCGCTGCTCGTGACATTCGGATTGTCCGTCATCATCCAGAACGTCCTGCTGGAAGGCTATTCCGCCGATCCGCAGAAGCTCAATGGTGGCGTGATCGAGACGGCCAGCATCACCATCGGAGGTCTGGCGTTGGGAATTCTGCCGCTTCTGACCTTCGCCATCGCGGTTGCCGTCATCGCCGTCCTGCAGTGGATCTTCTACAGCACCGGTCTGGGACGCGGCTTTCGTGCCGTCTCCGACAACCAGGAAATTGCCCAGCTCATGGGGTTGAACAAGGCCCATGTCTTCGGGCTGGCAATGGCATTGGCGCTTGGGGTGACGGCAATCGCCGGCATCCTGCTTGGGGTCAGGACGAGTTTTGATCCGGCAATCGGGGGTGGCCGCCTGATATTCGGTTTCGAGGCCGTCATCATCGGAG
>VYCX01000146.1 GCA_009843725.1 Boseongicola sp. SB0675_bin_26 | reverse complement strand
GCACGGCGATCTTGGCCTTCCTTAACTGGATCTCGCGTCGCCTCAGGCGTGATGGCTTGCAAGTTCGGGTCGCCGCTGGTCTTGCGATTTCCTGCACTCGAACAGGAAACCCGTCCTTCTGGGCGGCTCGCTACCGGTCCAATCAAGACGACATCTTGAAGAACGGCGCGAAGTCTGGACGAGAATCGCAGACGATCAACGCGCCGTGAACCGACAGGCATAACCGTGCACGTCCGCGTCCTGCAAGGTCAGGCTTTGTGACCGTGCAGCCAAGATCGCTCTGCCACGACTTCGCCGTTCCAGAGCGCGTCGAGCTCCAAGGCAACGGACATGCCGTCGGGTTCCGTACGGCCGAACAGGCTGCTTTCGATTCGTGCGGTCCCGTCTGGCCGTTCGATTTCGTAGACGACCGAAACGGCACACCTCTGAACGGCATGGTCCTTGGTCGACGTGGTACATTTCATCTCCGTCGTCGACGAAAAGCTCAAGCCAAGTTCGGGAAACCGGGTTGTTGACCACGGTTGTCGCCAAAGGTGGAAAATTCCCCCATTGGCCATCTCGCCCGTCTCGCGGCAAAGCGGCCCTTCGGCCGTGCTTTCCCAAGATGGATCCGGAGGCAGGTGCCCTGGAGGAGGCATGTCTGCCACCGGCGAGACGTCTGACGGGCAAGGCAACGCAAGGCGTGCGCCACCCGTATCGACCTGCATGGATGCCTGGAACGGCGCGGGCCATACCAGTGGCCAGTACGAGGCGGCGATGCACAGACGGATGCGATTTCCTTTCGAGAAACGGTAGGCGGTTGAGGGAAAGCGGAAGCACAAGTGCGCGATTTGGCCTGGAGCAAAGCGAGCATCACCGTCCAGGGTCACGTCACGCTGCAGGTTGGCGACTTGCCGCGTGACGAGATTCGATCGTCCGTTTGGATCGACTTCGCACAGGCGGCACACCAGCTGTGCCTGTGCCATGTCCCGCACAATGCCGCAGCAAAACTCTGCGTGCCCAACGAGGAGGATTTCCGACTCCAGGGATTCGGTGTCGAAGCAAAGTGCACGCGCGTCATCGAGAGACTGATCGAGCGGCAGGCCGCCGATGCGCCCAAAATACCCTGTATCCCCGGCGCAGGCGCCATGCTGCGTGTCGGTCGGCACCGAATGTCTCGTGCCCGGTCCGGCTCGCCACGAGAGCCCGTCCTTGCCCGGATAGAAAGCGGATTCCGTTGCATGCGTTTCGCTGGGGTCTGTGGCTATCCATCGGCCTGCTCTCATTGCGATCCGGTCCGCCGGGACGTCGAACGCGCGCTGCCAGAGGCGCAGTTGAGGCCACTTCGGCATGGGTGCGTCCTTCAGCCAGTGATCCCACCATGTCAGCGCCACGTCCTGGAAGCTCATTGCCGGACCTGGCTCTCCGTGATCGGGATAGTGATGTCCCCAAGGCCCGACGATGCCATGGCAGAGATCGGGCCGCGCTTCGACGAGACCGATCACGGAATTGGAATACCTGTCCGCCCACCCCCCGATCGCAAGGATCGGGCAGGACCGGTCATCCGTGCTGAACTTCACCGCACCGTGCCGCCAATAGGCTCCGCGCGTCTCGTGACTGATCCATGCAGACAGCGGAAAGCTCAGCCCCTGCAGCCTCTTGCGCCACATCTCCTTCCATCCTGGACCGACCGTCGCCGCGTCCGGCGGTGCGGCAAGGATTGCGGGCAGCGTGGCGCCCCATTCGAAGCTGTCGGTCAGGAGGCAACCGCCCATCCAGTGAATGTCGTCCTCGAAACGGTCGGTGGTCGCGCAATTCGCGATCACCGCCTTCAACGCGCGGGGGGCCTTGACAGCGGCCTGCATGCTGGCGGTGCCGCCCCACGAGGTTCCGAACATGCCGACCTTGCCATTGCACCACGGCTGCGCGGCGATCCAGTCGATCACGTGCCGGGCGTCAGCCAGTTCGTCGTCCGAATACATGTCCGGCATGTGGCCTTCGCTGTCGCCCGATCCGCGCATGTCCACGCGAAGGCACGCATAGCCGTTGGACGCAAAGCGGGGGTGGTTGCGTTCGTCCCTTGCGCGGACCATGTCCCGTTTGCGGTACGGAATGTACTCGAGGATCGCGGGAACCGGCACTGACTTGCGTGGCAACCATATCCGTGCCGCAAGTCGCACACCGTCGGGCATCGAAATCCACTGGTGCTCGACTTCGTCGAATTCGAGGACCCGTCTGCCGAGATCTGCCGTCATTCCTCGTCCGCAAGAGTGCTGCCGAGACGAGGAATAGTGGTCAAGCACTTGGGGGCAAGGGCGAGTTTCAAGAAATGCCTTGTGACAATGCAAATCTGTGCAAGACTGCAGGATGCGACTCGTTCGGCACTTGGGGGGAAGGCAATTGAATGAGGCAAGGGCACTCTCGGCTTTCGGCATCGCGGACTTCGTGAAGGGCCTCGTCTCGCCTAGGCCCAAAATTGCGCGGTGCGCACATGGCTCGGGGCGCGGTCGTCCTGCTCGTGCCCCTGAACCTTGTCGAACGCGACGTCTCTTGGCCTACGAGATCCGCACCATGGCGCAAGTGCTGGAGCTTGAACCGGGCTGGTCATTTGTCGGCCAGTCCTGTCCGGTTCGGCACTTCCGCATCACTCGAGAGTACAATCCATCAGGGAGTAGACCATGAAAAACGTGTTGCTGGGCGATGTTTCCCGCCGATCATTCTTTGCCGCGCTGGGCGCCTTCGGCGCAGCGGCAATGGTGGCACCAAGAGCCGCACTGAGCCAGGACGGCAAGGTCCTGACACTTCGTTCCTATTCGGATCTTCAAGTGCTTGATCCGGCGTTTCGCCTGTCATTGCCGGAAGACGACATCATTCGCTCGATATTCGCGCCTTTGGTGATACCGCAGGCGGGTGACACCTGGGGCTGGAAGCCGATCGCGGTGGATTCGATCGAACAGCTCGACGACGTGACGGTCGCGTTCAAGCTGAAGGACAACATCGGCTTCACCGACGGCTATGGCCAGATGACGGCCGAAGACG
>VYCX01000194.1:2148-3020 GCA_009843725.1 Boseongicola sp. SB0675_bin_26 | reverse complement strand
TGCACGACGTGGCGGAGAGGCTGAAAGCGTCCGGCTGGAAGCTGCTTCAGGTGCAGTCGGTGTTTGACGAAGGCGGGCTGGAGCAAAGGAGAGAGGATGCGGGACAGTACTTCCTCCGCTTCTGATGCGAGGATCGCGGGTGCGCGTGTTGCCGCATTCGGAGTCATCGCGATCATCATGATACTTGGCGCGGCGGGAGCGTTTCTCCTGCTGAACCTGCCCGATGCGAACGCCTTCAATGCACGTGTCGAGCGGCTCTTCGTCGAAAACGCGGACCTGACTTCGGAGGCGGAGATCAAGCTTCTTGAAGTTCTCGCGCAGTCAGGCACCGCGTTCTCCGACGTTCTTGCCGGCTATCGCCTCGTGATCTTCGTTCTCATGCTTTTTGCCACTGGACTCCTTGTCGCCTGCCTCGCCTTTGTCGCCACGATCATCCTCCTCAATCGCCGCGTCGGAATGATCGAGCGGCAGGGCATCCAGGTCTCTTCGCTCACGATAGATCGAGAAGGGAATTTCGTGATCATCAATGACATGGAGTTCAAGCTGACGAGTGCCGCGGTCGAGACGATTTCCGTTCTCGCGGAGGCGCGCATGGACGGGGAGGTTCTCAGCGGCGCCGAGATCGAGGCCGTGATTTCCGGCCGGCGGCCGGAGGATTGCGAGGAAGCTTCCGGCGCCACGCGGATCAAGCGCTTGAGAGACGCCCTCGGCAACCAGATCGTGGCAGAGCTGCTGATCAAGACCGTTGCCAGGCAAGGCTACGTGCTGGACATCGACCGGAACGCGATTCGAGTGGCCTGACGCGGCCCAACGCATTCGAAAGACCGGACACCGTCACGATGCCGGACACGTGCTTCGGCAGGTCGGGAGGC
>VYCX01000194.1:830-2138 GCA_009843725.1 Boseongicola sp. SB0675_bin_26 | reverse complement strand
GCAGTCGCGCGTTGCCGCTTCCCTGGGCTGGCTTCGTGGTTGCGAGAAATTTTCGGGAGACCCGGCGCTTCCGGCGACGCGCACGTGGCTCCGGTGCGGGAATGGCGGCCCCGATAGGAGTCGAACCTATGACCTACCGCTTAGGAGGCGGTTGCTCTATCCTCTGAGCTACGAGGCCGCTTCGCCGCTTTTCTCCTGTTCTGGCGATGTGATCAAGCGGCTTGCGCCGTTGCCTTCGGGCAATGGCACGGGGACCATTGCAGCGAGGCGATCAGATGAGCGATGACAAGATCATTCCGTTGACGAAGGACTCCAGGACGCAGACGCGGCCATTGACGCTGAAGGACGTGTCCTCGGCATCGGGCGTTTCTGAAATGACGGTCAGCAGGGTCTTGAGGAATCGCGGCGACGTCTCGGACGCCACCCGCGAAAAGGTCCTGAGGGCAGCGAAGGAGCTCGGCTACGTGCCGAACAGGATCGCGGGCGCACTTGCATCGAACCAGGCCAGCCTGGTGGCGGTCATCATTCCGAGCCTCTCGAACATGGTGTTCCCTGAAGTCCTGACCGGAGTCTCCGAGATCCTCGACGAGACGCCGCTTCAGTCGGTCGTGGGCGTGACCAATTACCTGCCGGAGAAAGAGGAACAGGTGCTGTTCCAGATGCTGTCCTGGCGACCGTCCGGAGTGATCATCGCCGGGCTCGAGCATTCAGACGCATCGCGTGCCATGCTGGCCGCTTCGGGCATCCCGGTGGTCGAGATCATGGACACGGACGGCGAGTGCATCGACTCGGTTGTCGGCATCAGCCACCGGCGAGCCGGGCGTGAAATGGCCGCCCAGATCGCACGCTACGGATATCGGCGGATAGGCTTTCTTGGCACCAAGATGCCCATGGACCACCGTGCGCGAAAGAGGTTCGAGGGCTTTACGGAAGCCTTGGCGAAAGAAGGCATCGAGGTCGCGGCCCAGGAATTCTACGAGGGCGGCTCGTCGCTTTCGAAGGGGCGTGAGTTGACCGAGTGCATCCTGACCCGCTGCCCCGACCTCGACTTCATCTACTACTCCAACGACATGATCGGCGCAGGCGGATTGCTGTATCTGCTGGACAAGGGAATGGATGTGCCCGGCCAGATCGGCCTCGCCGGATTCAATGGATCGGAGCTGCTGGACGGGATTTCGGTCCGGCTGGCGACCATGGATGCGGGGCGCCGGGAGACGGGACGCAAGGCTGCGGAAATCGTTCTGGAGCGAAACGGAGAGGGCAAGGGCGCGGAGGGGCGCCGGGTGGAACTGACGCCGCAGATCCAGT
>VYCX01000194.1:0-820 GCA_009843725.1 Boseongicola sp. SB0675_bin_26 | reverse complement strand
GAAGGGACAGTGACGTGCCGACAGGATTCAGGCCGGTCGCTTCAACGGCCAGGGACGGGAGTGATCCGCGAATGCTTGCGCGCTGGTCGGTTCGACGTGCCGGCAAGCCCGTGCGCAGGCGGCATCGCTGCCGGAATGTCAGTGTGGGCAAAGTTTGTTGCCCTTGTACAGAAGCGGCTCAGCGGTCACTTGGGCGAGCACACGGGCGAAACGGTCGCCAAAGTTCAACGTTGCTGGATGCCGGCCCTTGCCAAGGCGCCTCCAGGCCAGGCGCGCCGCCTCCAGATGTTCGGCAGCAACCGGAGCCGGCCGGATTTCGACGACTTCCAGGAATGCGTTCAATTCATGACCGCCCTGCACGTCGCAGGCCGTCGAACAGGTCGAGGCGGGCAGGGTTGACGTGATGAGGCGGCGCCTTGGTGGCCGCTGGACTCCCTTGCAGCCGGTCAATCCGGAGTTGCGTGAAGGTCGGCAATCGTAAGGTGGGGCGTCAGCGCCTCGGTGGCGATCGGGATTTCAAGCAGCGCGCCCGTGGGGCTGGCAAGGGCGCGGTCGAAGGCAGGCGCGAAATCCGCCGTCTTCTCGACCTTCTCCCCGAGCATCCCGTACACGCGGGCAAGTGACGCGAAGTCCGGATTCGCAAGCTCCGTGCCCGACACGCGGAACGGAAAGTGCCGCTCCTGGTGCATCCGGATGGTGCCATAGCTCCGGTTGTTCAGGACGACAATCACCGGCGCCGCGCCTGACTGCATTGCCGCGCCGAGCTCGGGGCAGTTCATCTGGAAGTCGCCGTCGCCGGCAAAGCAGACGACCTGTCGCT
>VYCX01000294.1 GCA_009843725.1 Boseongicola sp. SB0675_bin_26 | reverse complement strand
CTCGACCATCATGTCGCCACGGCCTCCACCCCTCAGCGAAGGCATCCCTTTTCCCCGAAGCCGCATCTGGCGCCCCGACTGGCTGCCGGTCGGGATCTTCACGCGGCTGCGTCCGCCATCGATCGTGGGAACCTCGATGTCGCCCCCGAGCGCTGCCGTCGCCCTCGAGACAGGCACCTGACAATACAGGTTCATTCCGTCGCGCTGAAACAACGCATGCTCGGCGACATTGACAAAGATGTAGAGATCGCCGGGCGGCCCTCCCCGCAAGCCCGCCTCGCCTTCGCCGGCGAGCCGGATTCGCGTTCCGGTTTCCACGCCGACGGGAATGTTGACGGCAAGCGAGCGTTCCTTCGCGACCCGCCCTGATCCGCCACAGGACCCGCAGGGATTCCTGATGACGTGGCCGGCGCCAGAGCAAGTGGGACACGTGCGCTCGACCGTGAAGAAGCCCTGGCTCGCGCGCACCTTTCCAAGGCCCGAGCATGTAGGGCAAGATTCCGGTTCCGCGCCGCCCTCGGCTCCCGTGCCGTTGCACGTTTCGCAGGCCAGGGCGGTCGGTACCCGGATGGACTTCTGGATGCCCGCATACGCGTCTTCGAGCGCCACACCCAGGTTGTAGCGCAGATCCGAGCCGCGCGTTGCGCGCTGGCGCCCTTTTCCGCGGCGAGATCCGGTTATGTCGCCGAACAGATCGTCAAAGACATCCGAGAATGCGCTGGCGAAATCGCCTCCAGCGTATTCGCGTCCGGGATGCGCCCCGCCGCCCATGCCGCCCTCGAACGCGGCATGACCGAAGCGGTCATAGGCCGCTTTCTTTTCGGCGTCCCTGAGGATTTCGTATGCTTCGTTGACTTCCTTGAACTGGGCTTCGGCGTTGGGATTGTCCGAGTTGCGATCCGGGTGCAGGTCCTTTGCCTTGCGCCGGTATGCCTTCTTTAACTCTTCGGACGATGCACCCCTGGCGACCCCAAGAACCTCGTAGAAATCGCGCTTGGACATGTCTCATTCCCCTTGAAGCGCTGTGACCGGCCCGAGAAGGCCTCGGGCCGGTCGAAAGTCGCGCCAAGCGGCGTCAAGCGCGCTTGTCGTCTTCGAGGTCTTCGAAGTCGGCATCGACAATGTCGTCATCCACACCGCGCGGCTCGTCCTCGGATTCCGGGTCGGTGTCTCCGGCGGTCTCGGCTTGCGCCTTGTAGATTGCCTCGCCCAGTCTCATCGACGCCTCTTCCAGGTTGCGAATGCCGGATTGCAGCTTGTCTGCCGTGACATCCTCGTTCTCGAGGTCGTCCTTGAGCGCGGAGATGGCCAGCTCGATCGCCTCGACCGTGGTCGGGTCGACCTTGTCGGCATGCTCCTTGATCTGCTTCTCGTAGTAATCGATCTTGCTTTCGGCACTGTTCTTCGCCTCGACCAGCTCCCGGCGCTCCCGGTCGGCCTCGGCGTTCTCCTCGGCATCCTTGACCATCCGTTCGATTTCTTCGTCCGAAAGGCCGCTCGACGCCTGGATCGTGATCTTCTGCTCCTTGCCGGTGCCCTTGTCCTTGGCGGACACGCTGACGATTCCGTTGGCGTCAATGTCGAATGTCACCTCGATCTGGGGCATTCCCCGCGGCGCAGGAGGGATCTCTTCCAGGTTGAACTGGCCGAGAATCTTGTTGTCCGCCGCCATTTCGCGTTCGCCCTGGAAGACGCGGATGGTAACCGCATTCTGGTTGTCCTCGGCGGTCGAGAAGATCTGCGACTTCTTCGTGGGAATCGTCGTGTTGCGGTCGATGAGCCGGGTAAAGACGCCGCCCAGCGTTTCGATGCCCAGGGAAAGCGGCGTCACGTCGAGGAGGACGACATCCTTGACGTCGCCTTGAAGAACGCCGGCCTGAATGGCGGCGCCCATGGCGACGACCTCGTCGGGGTTCACGCCCTTGTGCGGCTCCTTTCCGAAGAACTTCGTGACTTCCTCGATGACCTTCGGCATCCGCGTCATGCCGCCGACAAGAACGACTTCGTCGATGCTGTCCGTCGAGATGCCGGCATCCTTCAGGGCGGCCCGGCACGGCTTGATCGACTTCTTGATCAGGTCGCCCACAAGGCTCTCCAGCTTTGCACGGGTCAGCTTGATGACCATGTGGAGCGGCGTGCCCGAGCCAGGATCCATCGAAATGAACGGCTGGTTGATCTCGGTCTGGGTGGAGCTCGAAAGCTCGATCTTCGCCTTTTCGGCCGCTTCCTTCAGGCGCTGAAGCGCCATCTTGTCGGCGGTCAGGTCAACGCCGTGCTCTTTCTTGAACTCCTCGGCGAGGTAGCTGACGACCCGCATGTCGAAGTCCTCGCCACCGAGAAACGTGTCGCCGTTCGTGGACTTCACCTCGAAGAGGCCGTCATCGATCTCAAGGATCGTGATGTCGAACGTGCCGCCGCCGAGGTCATAGACGGCAATGGTCTTCGTCTCTTTCTTGTCGAGTCCGTAAGCCAAGGCAGCGGCGGTCGGCTCGTTGATGATCCGCAGCACTTCGAGCCCGGCGATCTTGCCGGCGTCCTTCGTTGCCTGGCGCTGCGCGTCGTTGAAGTAGGCCGGCACGGTGATGACGGCTTGCGTGACGTCCTCGCCAAGATAGCCCTCGGCGGTTTCCTTCATCTTCTGGAGGATGAATGCCGAGATCTGCGACGGCGAGTACTTGTCGCCACCCGCCTCGACCCAAGCGTCCCCATTGCCGCCATCCGCGATGGCATACGGCACGATCTTCTTGTCTTTCGTCACCTCGGCATCGTCGACGCGACGTCCGATCAGGCGCTTGACCGCGAAGACGGTGTTCTCCGGGTTCGTGACTGCCTGGCGCTTTGCCGGCTGCCCTACAAGCCGTTCCTTGTCGGTGAACGCGACGATTGAAGGCGTGGTTCGCGCGCCTTCGGCGTTTTCAATCACCCGGGGCTGGGACCCATCCATGATGGCGACGCAGCTGTTCGTGGTGCCCAGGTCAATACCGATAACTTTGCCCATTCCTGTGTCCTCTTTCTTTCGGCGAT
>VYCX01000007.1 GCA_009843725.1 Boseongicola sp. SB0675_bin_26 | reverse complement strand
TCGGTGGCGCCTCCTTGGTTCTGCAACATGCGTCAGCCTCGGGATTCCAGAGAGCCGACTGCGTTTCGCAGATTCTGGAACTGTGTGTCGATGTCGTTGTTGAGCGAAACTCCGAAATCCTCGCCAGCCCTTTCCAACAACGCAACAACGAAAGGGCCGGAGATGTCTCCGACCCTTTGGTTCCTTAGCGCTCCTCGGTGCGGAGTGCTGCGTAGACACACCAGCACATCAGCAGCACCACGATAGTGAAGGGGATGCCGGTTGAGACGGCCGCCCCTTGCAATGCGACAAGACCGCCACCTAGGAGCAGCGCAATGGCCACCAGCCCTTCGAGCGTGCACCAGAACACCCGCTGCGACACCGGCGCGTTCATCTTGCCGCCAGACGTGATCGTGTCGATCACCAAGCTGCCACTGTCGGACTACGTGACGAAGAAGATCACGATCAGGACCAAAGCGATGGGCGAAACGATGCTGTAGAGCGGCAACTCCTTGAGGAAGCCGAACAGTGCCCCTTCCGGCTTGTAGCTGTCGATCACCGTGGCGCGGACGCCTTCGGCGCTGCCCGCGTTCAGCATGTCGATCGCGGCGCCGCCGAAGGTCGACATCCAGAGCGCGCAGACCATCGTCGGCGCGATCAGGGCGCACAGGACGAACTCGCGCACCGTGCGGCCCTTGGAGATGCGGGCGATGAACATGCCGACGAACGGCGACCACGCGATCCACCAGGCCCAGTAGAAGGTCGTCCAGCCGTGGAAGAAGCTCGTGTCCTCGCGGCCGAACGGGTTCGACAGCGCGGGCAGGAGCGTCACGTAGTCGACCATGACGCCGACATAGCGCGTGACCGCCGAAACGGCGCCCGTCACGAAGAACACGAAGACGAACAGCGCGACCGCCATCAGCATGTTGATCTCGGACAGCCGCTTGACCCCCTTGTCCATGCCAAGGAGCACCGAGCCGAGCGCGATGGCCGTGATGCCGATGATCAGCAGGACGGTCACCGTCCTGGACGGCTCGATGCCGGCGACCTCGTTCAGGCCGAAGGCCACCTGCTGCGCCCCGAGGCCGAGCGACGTCGTCAGGCCGAAGAGCGTGGCGAAGACCGCAAGCGTGTCGATCGCGTGGCCCCACCATCCCCAGACCCGTTCGCCGAGAATGGGGTAGAAGGCGGAACGGAGCGTCATCGGCATCCCCTTGTTGTAGGCGAAGATGGCCAGCGTCAGGCCGACCACCGCATAGACGCACCAGCCGCCGAGGCCCCAGTGGTGGACGGTTCCCACGACGCCGATGTACTCGTTGCCGGGCGCGTTGGCGTCGATGTTGAGCGGCCGGGCGTTCCCGCCCTCCGAGAAGCTGTAGTACGTCGGCTCGAGCACGCCGAAGAACAGCAGCCCGATGCCGATGCCGGCGGCGAACATCATGGCGATCCAGCCGGCGTAGGAGTAGTCCGGCTTGGCGTCCTTGCCGCCGATCCGGACCGAGCCGACCGGCAGGAAGATGAGCGCCAGGCAGAAGAGGAGGATGACGTCGACGGAGAGGACCAGGAACCAGTCGAACTCGCTGGTCAGGAACGGCCGGAGCCAGCCGAAGAACGCGGCCGACGCCTCCTGGTTGGCCAGGGCGAGAAGCACGAACGCGATGATCACCAGGCTCGAGATCAGGAACACCGGGTTGTGAATGTCCAGGCCAAATGGTCGGATGTTGTCCTGGCCGAGCTCGAAGTCCGTCTGGAAGGCGGGATCCTGGGAAGCCCCGTCACCGCCGGTCTGCAGGTCTGCCATGATGTTCTCCTTTTCTGGCTGCATTGAGGGTCGAAGATCGAAGCCCGGATTGCAACACTTTTGTGCAACATTCTCCGGGCCTGTGCGGGCCTTGGATCCCGGCATGTCTCAATGGCTGAGCCTTCCGCGTCGGCAAGCGACCGGCCCTGGACTCCGGCATGGCGGGCCGCATGTCCGCCCGTTCCTCGCACGGGCGTCCGGCGGAACCTTCGCGCTGATCCCGGCGTGACCTTCGATGCGTCCGTTCGGGGTCGCATGGCGCGGCTTCGGAAAGAGCCGGTCGCGTGCGACGCATGTCTAAGCGGACGGGCGGCGTAGAGGTCTGCAATCTTTGCCGGTCCTGGCAAGGGTGTGAAGGTGAAATCGGGTTCATGGATGTTGCCGTGCCGCCGCGGACGGCCGGTGCCGCATCCATGTCCGGTCTCGTGGCGGAACTTTCAACGGCCCGCCATTCGGAACCGGAGTGGCGGATCGATCACGCGCGGTCGGTTTGGTCGCACTTCCCCTGCGACTTCGAGCCTTTTTCCGGCGCACCGTCGTCGTGCCGTTCCTCCTTGGAGGCTCCGTTTGTCTGGCATGAACGGCATGTCGAAGAAGGCAACGGATCGGCGCTCCAGGCCGTCCTCGGGGCCGCCAATGCCGCTTTCTGCGCATTTCGGGAGCAGGCACGGTCGACGCGGAGATTGTCGGAGCCAAAGGCGCTTGCGACGCGATCCAGGACCGTCAAGTCCGGACATTCCCGGCATCCGCCCTCCTCGGTGAGCTTGCTGCGGAATGGCGGGCATCGGCAGGAAGCCGTCGTTCCGAACTCGCAGACCGCGTTGAAGGATGCCATCGCCCGCCACTCTGGCGATGCCGGCCCTTGTGTGCATGTCTCGGAATGCGCCATGCCGCACTCCGCAGATGCGCTGTCCGGGGACGCTGCCACCGCCGCGGTTCGCCATAGTCAGCAGGGTCAGAACCGCGGCGGTGCGAGGGAATGCCGGGGGAACGGACGAAGGCAGGAGAACCAGCCTCTCCGCCTTCCGGCATTCGCGCTCGTTCTGCTTCGATGTCATTGCTTCATCAATTCCCGTTCGACGTGCCAGCGGAATCCCGCCTGCTCGCGATTCGTTCGCTTGGACCGAAGCGTCTGACAAATGACTAGCAGAGAATCTGTATTCTTGGCGTGGAGTCTTTTGCATATAATATATTTTTTTTGAGGCATTCCGGGAGAAGTCGTCGCAAGAAGGAGCCGTCGGCGATCTGGCGGTGTCGGGCGGCGGCGCCCGAGGGACCGCCCTGCCCGGTTCAATTCCTGCGAAAGGCCCCAAAGTCACCTGGGAGGCACGTTGGCGGCCTCTCGCGCACCGCCGGCGGGCAACGGCACAGGCAATCAGCCACGAACTGGACGCTATGGCCCGTATTGCGCCCTGAAAGTGACCTGAAACGCCAGTCTCCAGGCAGTCTTCGCACGAGCACGCAAACAGCTGCCTGCCTCGCGAAGGGGTATGCCGGGGGCATTCTCGCGACGCCTTGACTGGGGTCGATTCCGAGCACGAAGTGACACTCCAGGCGTTTGGCTTCAACGTTCCGGGCCACCTGCATCCGCCTGCGACGAGGAAGCGTTGCCATCCGAATCGCGAGTTCCGCAGGAAGACGAGAGCCTGGAACCTGCCACGTCAGGACATGTTGCCCGGCAACCAATTTCGCGGAATAGCCGAAAGCGGACGCCCATGACGCGCGGCGCGCGCTCCAACGCGACGGTCGTGCGTCATGGCAGGCCGCGGGGTCAGCGAACGGGGACGTCGTCGGACCAGCCGCCGGCGCCGAAGAATCTCAACTCCTCCGTCCCCGTGCCGTATCGAACGAGCGCGAAGCCGTGGGAGTTCCATCGGGGATCGCCCGTCACGCATCCGATGAAGCGGGTTGACCATGCTGGCCTGGCGTCTTTCCACTCACGGATCCGCCACTGACAGTCGGGTCCGGACGCATCGAGCCAGTAGTCGGTGTCCCCATCCTCCCGCGCCACCGGGTCACCTTGCCTGATTGATTCCGAGTGAGGAGCCATTGCGCGCAGGTCACGGTCGCGGTCGAGCAGGAACGTCCTGAGCGCGGCGCGTGAACCCGGGCCGAACAGCCCGTCGATCGCGCCCGGGTAGTAGCCCCACTCTCGCAGAAGACGCTGCATCTCACTCTTGTCGGAACGTGACGCACCCTTGCGGAAACCTGCCGGGACGACCCGGTCGTCCGGCAATGCGGCAAGCGCGGCCCAGGACTGGCTTGCCCGGGCAAGATCCTGGGCCGTGCCCTGCCCTGGCGGCAGGTCGAAGGACACGCCGATTTCGGCAAAGATCGACAGCATCTCCCCATGGTCGCTCAGCACGGCCGCCAGCATCGGCGAGACGCCGTCGCGGTCTGGCCGTTCGGCCAAGATGCGCGAATTTGGCAGTTGTCCAAGCAGTTTCTTCAACAGCATCGCGCCAACACGCATCCTAGTGCCAGCCAGGCGCACGAAAGCGCTCCGGCCGGCATTGTTCGTCTTCGAAAGCACGGACTCCAGCTTCCCGGCTTCGGACGCACGCCTGAGAACGGCAAAGTGGGCGGGAAACGAAGGGCTGTCAGATTGCGCGAGGGCGGCGTGAACGGCATTGTTCCCGTTTCGGTCGCTGGCTGTCACGTCCGCGCCAGCGTCAAGCAGATGCTTCAGCGTCGGATAGTCGCCGTTGCCGGCAGCAATGACGATGGCCGGCATCCCGTTGTCGGCCCGCCGGCCCGGATCCTCGCCCGCCTCCAGCAGTCGCTTTACGATGTCGGCGTCACCGGCAACGACCGCAGCAATGAGGTCCATGGCCGGTTCGGGCTCGGGGATTCCGCCCAGACGGCCGGCAAGCTCTTCCCGGCCGAGCGACATCGCGAGCATCCCCGGCGTTGCCCCGTCGTCCGACTCAAGCGTGCGGTCTGCGCCATGCTCCAGCAGCAGGTCAACCATGGCGTCGTCGCCCGCCACGATTGCAAGCGCAAGCATGGGAATGCCGTTCATCCTGTGATCCGCGCTCGCGCCACGCGACAGGAAATCGCCGACAGCCACGACGTCGCCCGACATTACGAGGACTCCGAGCGTGGTGAGACCGTCGTCGCTCGCTGCCTCGGCCTCGCCTCCCCGTTCGGCAAAATAGGCCACGGCGTCCGCGTTCCCGGCAAGGGCGGCGTGCAGGACGGGAACGTAGCCGACGGCGTCACGGGCGTTCACGTCGGTGCCGTCGGCAAGGATGGCCTCGATCCGCCCGAGATCGCCTGACCGCGCCGCGATGGCGAGGCGGGTGGCCTTTGCGGTCTCGCCGGAGGCATCGAGAAGGCGCAGGATCGTGCCGTTTCCCGTCGCGTCGGCCAGCTCCGTCGCCGTGAGCCCGTCCCGTTCGACCGTGACGTCCGCGCCGAGGCCCACGAGCGCCGCAACCGCGTTTGCCGCCTCTGCAAGGATCGCGTTGTGGAGCGCCGTCGATCCGGCGGAATTCAGGCCGTCGGGATCAACGCCCGCGCCGACGATCTCGGCGACGAGGTCGTCGCGGTCGCGGGTGGCGAGGATTGTCAACGCGTCGGCCCATGCGTCCTCATGATAGAGGGGCAGCATCGCATCGTCGAAACCGGACGCCGCGAGCGTCCGGACCAGTCCGGCGAGGCTTTCCCCGCCTGCCTCCGGCTCCTGCGCATGTCCGGCCGTCGCCATCAGCGCCAGCAGGACCGCAAAAAGGCTTCCGCCAATTGTCCCTTTCATCGCCTGGTCTCCCTGGTCATGGCATTTTCAGCAGGCCGCTCGCGCGCTGGCCTCCGCCTGGCGGATCGCGCGGTCCATATCCGCGAGCTCCTGACGGCTGCCGCAGCCCGTCGCGGCCAGGCTGTCGCGGGCCCGCCTCATCGCGTTGGCATACCCGCGGTGCATGGAGCACATGCTGCTGTCGGCCAGCATTTCGAGATCGCGGGCCAGGCGTTCGCCGATCCGCTCGCAACCTGACGCGCGAAGGCCTCCCTGTCCGACGTCGCGTTGCGGTGGCCCCCGGCTCTGCTCCGCCGCACGTCGCCTCTGTTCCTCCGCCGCTGCGCGCCGCCGCCGTTCCGCTTCGGTCAGCTGACGCGTCGCCGGCGCAGCACGGTCGTCCCGCATGACGGCGATCCGCTTCGCGTAGCGTTCAAGGTCAGCGGCCAAGGTGTCTGCGGGTGCCGTCGGCACGCCCCGGAGCGCAGCTCGATAGCGCGTCGCCTCGAACCGGGAATGGGTTGCCAGCCGCCGCTCGAGGTCCTGAAGACCGACGGAACCGTCAAAAGCCGCGAACGCGGCGGCGAGATCGGCGGCAGCGGCCGACTGGATGTCAACAAGAAGCCCGACCGAAGCGCGGAACAGGACCTTCCGAAGCTCGTTCCAGCGAGAAAGGCGATCCACGGCTTCAAGCCCGAGCGCGGCACCTGCCGCCAAGGACCGGGAGCGGCCCGAAGGCAGGGACCCGAGCATCACGGAGCCGACCTCGGTGATGCGGAAAAGCGTTTCGGCAACGCTCAGGGCGTGACTGTTGGCCGGCAACCTGTACGTCCTGCCGCCGAGGGTGTAGCGACGACCGGCACGGCCAAGCGCCTGCAGCGCCGCAAGCCCGGCTCCTCGCAAGACCTGGTAGCCTGCGTGCCCCGGCAGACCGTCGAGGACGGCGGCGGTGCTCGCGAACGTGCCGTCCGGCTGCCCGCCAGGTGCCGTGATGCGAATGCGGGCTTGCCCGTCCCCTTGGCGACGTTGCTCCTGGCGCAGGTGGTTCCTCACCTGCGTCATGCATCGGCTCCTGGCCTGGGCACCTTGCCGCAAGACGTTGGAGGCCTGTTCGCGGATCCGGCTTGCACGGTCGTAGTGCACCTCCGCGCGTCGCAGGTATTCCCCGACGGTTCCGTCAGCGAACGACCCTTGCGTGGCCAATGACCATGCCTTGTCGCCTTCAGACCTGGCCTCAATCCTCAGCTGGTCCCAGACCGCCTGGTAGCGCGCATGGAGCTCGTCACACTCCCCCCTTGAAGTCGGGCCGACGGGGTCGTGAGGCAGCCGGTATTCGAGCGCGTCCGAAGCCACGGCAAGAAGCGCCAAGGTCACGGTGAGCGCAGACAGGGAAGCGCCCGCACGAATTGCGAAGGGCTGAAGCCGTTGCAGGATCTCGGAAAAATCCAGACCGATGAGATTCCGGTCAGCCAAATTCAGGACCTTTCCCTTGTCCAGCGGGCGGCGATGCCCAGCTCGCGCAATGGCGACGAAGGCAGGAACGCGCGGCGCGCCATAATGCCCTTCCAGGAAGAAACTCGCTCACTTCGCCGTTTCGAGCCTCGCGCTCCAAATCCCGGCAACGTCCCGCATCGCATAGTCCGATCCCAATGCCATCGCCCTTGCAGGCACGTTTCAGCCATCCACGGACATCTGCATTCCGCCAGACGCCCCTGGCCTCAATCTCGGACATGGCCGGCGCGGCAGGTCCGGTCACGCCCCTGAACGGATTCGAGGAAATGTTCCTGGTCGCCAATGTCGTCACTGACAGGCTTCCTCCCGTTGCGATCATCCCGCGCCCGTTCGAGACCGCCTTGTGCAGGCACATGGCCGTCCGGGGCATGAAATTCCTGAATGCCGGACTTCCAGGTTCCGTCTCTTCCCGAGCGGCCCCTGCCCCGGGAGGCGCATTTTGCGGCCAACGTCCGAACCCCGGACTGCTCTCCCAAGACCAGGCAGCTGGCGCCTTGAAACACTCAGTTCATGCCTGACGGCCAGCTCTCTCAAAGGACGCGCATCAATCCGTCCCACTTGCTCAGCGCATGCGGGATCGCGCAGGCAGCCGCCGGGGTCGAACGGGGATCCATCACGCCAACCTCCTCAAGCGTCCAGTTCCCCCGTCCGCAGTTGCACGGAGCGCACGACACGACGAAGTTCTCCGGCGTGTTCCGGCCGCCGCGGCTGCGTGGAACGATGTGGTCGAAGTCAAGATCCATCGCCTGGAAGGCCGCATGCTTCTCGACGTTTCTTGCGCCCCATCTGATGGTTTCCGGATACGCGTCACGCATGGCCTTCCGGGCTTTCTGCCCGATGACCGGAATTCCGCAGAAGCGGCAGAAGAATCCGTCCCTGTCGAGCACCTCCCGCTGAACGGCGGCCGGGATGTAGGGGCCGTCCAGAACCTCCCTGGCCGGGAGACCGGGCACGTCCCGGAACCTGTGCACAGAGCTGCGGCGGTAGGCGTCAAGGCGGCCGCGACCTCCCCAGAGCTGCTCGCACCAGTCCAGAATCGAGGGGCGATCGGCAGCCATCAAGGCGTTCCGTGCATCATCCTCCATTCCGTTCGCGTGGAAATCTGCGGCGGCGCCGAGAAGCAGTGCCGCCTCGAAGATCCCGGGAACAGGTTCGAGCATGCAACGGCGCGCCTTCCAGAAGTCCACGTCCACAGCGACAATCCTCCAGACTCGTTCCCGCTTTTGGCCCGAGGCCTGTCCCCCTTGCCAAGGCGCCGCCGGATGTCGAGGTCCAGTTGCCTGGTTTCCCGGTTCTGGTCGCCAGTCCCAGGAACCGGAATGCTCGTCGTCAGTTTCCTCCGTGTCCGCGAATGCCCTTCCCTGACGGGCAGTCACAAGCCGACCCGGTGCCCGAAACCGAAATTGGAATCCATACCAACGTGCTTCAGCATAGCCGACAATGCGTGTCTTGTACGTGTTCCCTTGCGCTTCTTCCGTAGCGTTTCAGTCGTTTTTTTGGAAGAATCCACGGCTTCAGGGCCACATAGCAGCCTCCCTGTCTCCTGGAACGCCCGCGACCACCACCTCGAATCACTCTTCAAGCGGCTGCACGCGTCGCGTCTTGAGCAAAGGCCTGGACATCGATCACGGAGGAAGCCCGGAATCGGGCGGCCTGATCGACCTCGCCGGTTCCTGTCAGGGTCCCCTTCCTCTCCTCCGCCTCTCTCACAATGCCTGCCCAAGCCTGAACGCTTCGGGAAGCGCCGCACCGCACAAGGCGTCCTCTTCGTAGACCGGTCCGGAACACGCCGACCGGCCGAGACACCAGCGTTCGCGGGAAACAATCCGGCCCGCCGGGGGCGAAGCGGCACCAGCTCGCATGGCGGCGAGCGTCGGCAGGGTCGCGGCCGGCCGCGATCGGCGGGACGTTCCCGTTCCGGACATCGGCCGCATCGCGCCCGGGGCGTCCCCTAGGCGCCGAAGCCGGACGGACGGGGAGGTGTCGTCCTGTCCGGCCCCGCCGCAGGGGCGGTCACCATTCCCATTCCAGTCCGAGCCCGGCCTCGAGGCCGCCCTCGCCCGCGGCGCGGCCGACGCCGGCCGCGGACCGCAGGCCCGTCCCCTGCCTGCCCGACGAACGCGGGCGCTCCGGCAGCGAGCAGCAGCGTTGCCAGGGCGAGCCGCGACACGATGCGCGACAGGCGTGCCGCGGCCCGCGGGCACGGGGAGCATCTCCTGAGCCTGTCGAAGAGCCTGTCGGGGGAGGCGCGGCCAACGGGGCCAAGCCGCCCGTTGCAGGCAGACGTTTCGGTACGGCCGCCAAGGCCTTGCAGGGACGCACATCTGCGGTTCTCGGCCCAATGGCGGCAAATGCAGAACGGGCCCAGCCCTTCGGCTTCGTCAATGATCATCTCCCAATCCATTTGATGGCCGCGGCACGTCAGGCGGGACCCGCTCCGGAAGCGCCGGCGATCCGACGTTCCGGACCGGCAGCCAGGCAGCCTGCCCTGAGGCAGGGTCCTCCCTGTTCCCGCTGCGCGGTGCGCGCACCAAACGGTCGCAACTCTCGCCGAAATTCTGTATCTTGTGTGTGTTCTTTTGGCACGTTCCGCATTTCTTCAGAGGTTTTTTGGGACGAATCCGCCCCCGTGGCGACCGGACGGTTTTCTCGCGGCGGACCACCACCACGGCGATTCGGTTCGATTCACGGTTTCTGCCGGGGTTGAAGCTGCAGATGATCGGACCATCGCCTTTTCCAGTCCTAGAGGCACAAAGATCTCAAACAAGCAGAACGGGGGGCGAAGCGGATTCCGACCTGCCCCGGGTGTCCGAAACGGCATCCATCGGACCGCTTTTCCTCTTTGCAGCTCGTCGGCCGTGCAGATGGGCATAGGTCAACTGCCCCGGGGGGCGGACGCTCATTCACTACGGCCTCTATACTACCGAGCGCCGCGTGATTGTCCTGGACCTGGTCCCGCAGAGAACCAAGTTCGCTCCGGACGGTTCCGACCTCGCCACTCAGCTCATGCCGGACTAATCCGATTTCGCCACGCAGTTCGTCCTGAATGGATCCGATCTCGGGATGGAGTTCCGCGGCGGCAGTCCTGACCATGCCCCTTTTCATAGCCATGTTCCGACATCGGCCCGAGGTCGGGAAACCGACCTTTCCTGAGCCTGGGCGGAGGCACAAGCCGCGAGTGCACGCCATTTTGTGAAGATAGCGGCAACGCCCGTTGAATCAGGGCGGCGTTTCCGAGCTTACGGCCGTGGTCGCGGCCCGGCCTGCGCCGATTCCGAACGGTTCGCCACATGCAAGGGCGGTGCCGTTCGCGACCAGAAACCCGGACGCCGTCGGAAGGCCGAAATTGCAGGCGGCGTGCGGAGGCGTGACTCTCTGGTCACGCATCTGCTGCAGCGCTGCATCGGCCCATGGAAACACCGTGCTCCGGCTCTTCGGCTCCAGGACCTGGCTTGCATGGGAGGAGCGGTGTCTCTGAGGGGCGGCATTCGGACCGGCATCGTCGGAATTCCGACTTCCGGTTCCCGCGACTGACCCGTTCCGGAAGGCGGTCCGTCGATCCCTCCCCGTGTGTTGCGCGCGCCAAACGTCGGGCCCGTGCCCGATTTCGTGTATCATGTGTGCATCGCTTTCCTGAAATCCGGTGTTCTTTCGGAGGTTTTTCGGCTGGACCCGGCCCACGCTGTCCGGTACCGCCCTCCGGAGCGCGCCACGCCGCGATTCACCGCGCCTCGCGGCGCTGCGGGCAGGCAACAGGCATTCGGGGAGGACGCCTTGACGAAACCCGACCGGACAAACCCGGAGGTCGAGGCGCTGCGCGCGCGCGTCTCCGCCCTGGGCGAGGCCGCCCTGCGCATCAGCGCGGGCCTCGACATCGACACCGTGCTGCGCGACGCGGTCGAGAGCGCCCGCACGCTGACCGGCGCACGCTTCGGGATGGTCGCGACCGTCGACGAGGCCGGCCGGCCCCAGGAGTTCCTCACCTCCGGCCTGTCGCCGGAGGAGGCGCAGCAGGCCGCGGCATGGCCCGACGCGCCGCGGCTGTTCGAGATTCTGCGCGGCCTTGACGGCCCGCTTCGGCTCGCCGATCTCGGGGACCATGTCCGCTCCCTCGGGCTTGCGCCGGGCCTCGTCCCCTGCCGGACGTTCCAGGCGGCGCCGATGCGTCACCGGGGCCTCGACGTCGGCAACCTCTTCCTCGGCGAGAAGGCGGGCGGGGAGCCGTTCACAGACGAGGACGAGGAGGTGCTCACGCTGTTCGCCGCGCAGGCGGCGATCGCCGTCGCCAACGCCCGCGCGCACCGCGAGGAGCGCCGCGCGCGGGCCCGGCTGGAGGCGCTGGTGGACACCTCGCCGGTCGGCGTCGTCGAGTTCGAGGCCGCGTCCGGCGACCCGCTGTCGGTGAACCGCGAGGCGCGACGCATCGTGAAGAGCCTGCTCGGCCCGGACGGCTCGCTGGACGAGCTGCGCGAGGCGCTGACCGCGCGGCTTGCCGACGGCCGCGAGGTCGGCCTCGACGACCTGAAGGACGCGGAGACGCTGCGTGCCGCGGAGGTCGAGCTCTCCGTGCCCGACGGGCGCAGCATGCGGGTGCTGGTCAACGCGACGCCGATCCGCCCGAGCGACGGCGGGATCGAGTCGGTGGTGGTGACCATCCAGGACCTGGCCGCGCTCGAGGAGCTGGAACGGCTGCGCATGGACTTCCTCGCCATGGTGAGCCACGAGCTGCGCGAGCCCCTCGCGGCGATCAGGGGGTCGGCGGTGACGCTGCTGGAGGAGGCTGACGAGATCGACGCGGCCGAGACGCGCGCGTTCCACCGCGTCATCGTCGAGCAGGCCGGGCACATGCGCCGCCTCGTCGGCGACCTGCTCGACGCGGGCCGCATCGAGGCGGGCGCACTGTCGGTCAGCCCCGAGCCGCTGGACGTCCTCGGGCTGGTGGAACGGGCGCGGACCACGTTCCTGGGCGCCGGGGGCCGCAAGGCCATGACCGTCGACCTGGCGCCGGACCTGCCCCCGGTCATGGCCGACGGGCGGCGCATCGTGCAGGTGCTCGGCAACCTCTTCGCCAACGCGGCGCGGCACGCGCCGGAGACGTCGCCGATCCATGTCGCCGCCGTCCGCCAAGGCATCGAGGTGGCCGTCTCCGTCACCGACGAGGGCGGCGGCATTCCGCCGGAGCGGCTGCCCCACCTGTTCCGCCGGCATTCCCACGCCGCCGGTCACGGACGGGGCGCGGCGGGGTTCGGCCTCGGCCTCGTCATCTGCAAGGGCCTGGTCGAGGCGCACGGGGGGCGCATCCGCGCCGAAAGCGCGGGCCCCGGCCTCGGCGCCCGCTTCACGTTCACGCTGCCGGTCGCGGGGGAACCCGGCGCCGCCCCGGCAACCGGCACTGCCACGCGCGACACGCGCCCGCCTGGCAAGGATCGCGAGGCGGTCCCGGTCCTCGTGGTCGACGACGATCCGGAGACCCTGCGCCACGTCCGCGACGCGCTCGAGGGCGCGGGCTACGCGCCCGTCGTGACAGGGGATCCGGAGGCGGTGCCCGCCCTCATCAGGACGAACCGGCCGCAGCTGGTGCTGCTCGACCTGGCGCTGCCCGGCGCCGACGGCGTCGTGCTGATGGAGACGGTGCCCGAACTCGCCGACCTGCCGGTGATCTTCATCTCCGCCTACGGGCGTGACGAGGCCGTCGCGCGGGCGCTCGACAGGGGTGCCGCCGACTATGTCGTCAAGCCCTTCTCCACGACCGAGCTGCTGGCGCGCGTGCGGGCGGCGCTCCGCCGCCAGGCCGGCGCCGAACCCTTCGTTCTGGGCGACCTCGCCATCGACCACGACCTGCGCCGCGTGAGCGTGGCGGGCCGGGACGTGCGGCTCACGCCCAAGGAGTACGGGCTGCTGCGCGTCCTCTCGCTCAACGCCGGACGGGTCATGACCTACGCGTCCCTGCTGCGCCAGGTCTGGGGCAACGGGGCCGACGGCGACACCGCGCCCGTGCGCGACTTCGTCAAGAAGCTCCGCCGCAAGCTCGGCGACGACCCGGCCGATCCCGCCTGGATCGTCAACGAGCGCGGCGTCGGCTACCGCATGCGGAGGCCCGAAGAGACCTGACCCAGTGCCTTCGGAACCGGTGATCGGGCGCTTTCGGAATCGGCGGCCAGATGTTGTTGTCAGACCGCGCGGCCGCTGGACCGGGAGCGTCTGCAGGCAGCGAGGCAATCCCTTCGGGCCCCTGGTCCGCCATGCTCCCGCTGCGCGACGCGCTTGACAACGGCATCCGGCATGGCCGGCGCTTCGTGATTCGAGCAGGCCCCTGCCTTTGTTCCGCAGCCTTTCGGAGGTCGTGCCGGCAAGTCCGGGCCGTCTGGCCCTCCTGACGGTCTTCGGGGCGCCGGGAATCGCCCCGGAGCGACGCCCCGAAGGACGACGCGTGCCGCGTCCGGAACGCCTGCGCGACGGCGCACGCCACGCCCGGAACAGGTTTCAGGCCGCATGCTGCCCGGAAAGGGCGTTTGCCGGGAAAGGAATCGGCAGCCCAGGGTCGATCATGGGCCCCAATGCGGAAGGCCCTGGATGAAACCGGGAACCGATGCCGTGACTGGCTTCCCGCCAAGAATTCCGAGGACGACAACCATGGCCTGCGCGCGAATCATGCGCAATTCCTCGACCTGGGGCGGCGCTGGAAACTGAGAGACGTGTCATTGACTCAGGCGTTCGGTTCGGCAACTGTTGGGCGCCTTGTTCTGTCGCGTTGCCCTGGAGAAGCATATTAGGTTGAACCCGCGGCACAGCGCATTTCTGCGCTCGACTTCCTTCCCTCGAGTCCACTCGACCTGTCCCTGCTTGCGTGCGACCTTGAATGCATGCGCATTGATCGATCGCGGCCGGCCGTGCGAACCGGATTGAAATTCGCCTCCCGGATCGCCCTGATCGTTGCTCTCGGCATTGCGTCCGGAACCCTGGCATCACTGGCCGCGGTGGGTTTCGTGGAACTGGTTGCCGTCCTGAATGAATGGTTCCTGATTTCGCCGCGCAGCCGTTTCATTGTGGACAACGAACCGCTGCTGCTTGTCGCGACGGTCGGCGTTCCGGCCGCGGGCGGCCTTGTCGTCGGACTCATCCACAGGGCTGTCCCCGGAGGGCGTTCGCATGGCCCTGCCGACATCATCCAGTCCGTCCAGACGATGGACGGACGAATTCCCGTCCGGACCGGTTTCCTGTCTGCGGCAGCCGGCATCGTGTCCCTCGGTGCCGGAGCATCAGTGGGCCAATACGGGCCGCTTGCGCACCTCGGGGCGACACTGGGTTCTCTCGTGGCCCGTGTCAATCGGGACAATCGGTGGATAGCGACCGTCGGGGTGGGTTGTGGCGTTGCCGCCGTGATTTCAACCGCATTCAACGCGCCCATTGCAGGGATCATCTTTGCGCATGAGGTCATACTCCGACATTATTCGCTGCGTGCATTCGCCCCAATTACCATCGCGGCCACGATGGGGCATGTCATGGCCAACGTCGTCTTCAAGCGACCTCCGCTGTTTCGGGTAGAGGCCATTACGGTGAACTTTGCGCCGGAGTTCCTGGGGTTCATCCTCGTCGGAATGGTGGGTTCTCTCATTGCAGTGATCTACATGCATGCCATTTTGCAGGCGAACCGGATCTCCCGACAGCTGCCCGTTGCGGAGTGCCTCAAGCCCATGTTGGCCGGGGCCTTGCTGGGACTGGCCGCAATCTGGCTGCCCGACATTCTCGGCATCGGAAAGGAAACACTTCGCTTCGCCGTCATCGATCATGCGTTTGTTCCGGGAGAGTTGGCGTTTCTCCTGGTTGCCAAGATCCTGGCAACCGCCCTGTGCATCGGGTTCGGGTTTGCAGGCGGTGTCTTCAGCCCGGCATTGCTCATTGGAATCCTGTTCGGAGCGCTGGCGGGAAACGGTGCGGAACTGGTATTCGGTGATCTGCGTTCCGACCTTGCCATCTACGCGATTTGCGGGATGGTCTCGGTGACAAGCGCGGTGATCGGGGCTCCCCTTACGACGATCCTGATCGTATTTGAATTGACGCGAAACTACGATCTTGCGACGGCCGCAATGGTCAGCGTGGTCGTCTCGAACATGGTTTCATACCGGTTGTTCGGCCGATCCCTGTTTGATGTACAGCTCGGGATGCGCGGATTCGACCTCTCCGTCGGCCGCGAAAAGGCCGTGCTCGACCGCCGTTTCATCGAGTGTTACGTGACTCAAGACTACACCGGATTCGCGCCTGACGTGTCGCTGGCCGAGGCGGAATCGCATCTTCTTCGGACAAGGAGGCACGAGGGATACGTGGTCGACGCCGACGGAGCCTATCTCGGGACCGTGAAACTCGGCGACCTTGTCGCTCGAAGACAGGATGGCGGCACTGAATCCGGCGCAACCGTCGCCCGAGTTGCCCAGCCCGAGCCCCTGATCCTGACTGCAAGAACGTCCGTTTGGCAGGCAATGGCGGAGATGGGAGATTTTGTCGGAGAGAGCATCCCGGTTCTTGAGGACTTCGACAACAGACGCATGTTGGGAGTGGTGTTCGAGGCAAGCATCGTCAAAGCCTATCTCGACACGCTGAAGGACATTCGCCACGAGGAGAACGCGGGTGCCTGATCTCCTGAAGGTTGCAAGGCAGATGCAGTCGGGTCCGGTTCGGGCCGCGATTTCAGCACTCTGCATTGTCATGTCCTGGTCGAATGCGGAAGCCGGCCCGTCGGCTGACGGGTCCACCGGACGTGCCATCACCGTGGCGACCTGGGGCGGCCCCTATCAATACAGCCAGGAAAAGGCGTATTTCGAGCCGTTCACGAAGATGTCCGGGATCGACATAAACATAGACAGGTACGACGGAGGGCTTGCGGAACTTCGCCGTCAAGTCGGCAACAGCGAGACGAACGGGTGGGACCTTGTCGACATGACCATGGCCGACAATCGCGCTGCCTGCAAGCAAGGGCTGCTTGAGCGGATCGATCACGGGATTCTTCCCCCCGCTCCCGATGGAACGCAGGCCGAACAGGACTTCATTGACGGTGCATTGACCGAGTGCGGGGTCTCGCAGATCGTCTATGCCATGATCATTGCCTACAATCGCGATGCATTTCCTGGCGACCGGCCGACCCGGATCGAGGATCTCTTTGATCTGGAGCGGTTCCCCGGGGCGCGGAGCCTGCAGAAGGGTCCTGAAGCGAACCTGGAATGGGCGCTCAGATCATACGGGGTGCCACGCGAAGATCTTTACCAGTCGTTGAGCACCAGGCGGGGACTGTGGCTTGCCTTCGAGAGGCTCGAAGACATTCGGGAGCATGTGCGGTGGTGGACTTCGGTGAGCACGCCGTTGGAGCTGCTTGTGAGCGGCGAAGTGACAATGGCGTCAGTATACAATGGAAGAGCATTCGACGCCGCGGTCATTCAGGGCCATCCGGTCGAGATCATCTGGGACGCTCAGATCTACGAACTCGGGGCGTGGGGAATTCCCAAGGGAACGCGGAATCTCGACGAGGCTCTGGAGTTCATCCGGTTCGCAACCGGCACGCAACCGCTCGCGGACCAGACGAAGTACATCCCCTACGGTCCAGCGCGACGGTCGTCGATGAAACTCGTGTCGACCCACGCCGAGACTGGCATGGACATCCGCCAGCACCTCCCGACCTATCCGGTGCACTTTGGCACCGCGATCCTGAAGGACACCGAGTGGTATGCCAGTCTCCATGACCGGATCAAGGTCCGTTTCGACAGGTGGCTGACCCGACAGTGAATCCGGTGACCAGAGCCGCGTCCTGGACCGGGTGATGCGCTGCAGGTGCGGCATGGCGAGCGCCTGAATGGCCGTTTTCGCGTGGTTCACCTCTTCTTTCGGCGCATTGAGGCGTTTCCTTCGCCCGTCAGCGTTCCGCAAGCGGCTCGGAGGCGGCGGCGGCTTTCGGAGCAGGTCGCGAATTTCTTGGCGCATGGCCGCGATGGAGACATCCGGCGTTCCGGAGAGCTCGTCAGCCAATTCCTGGAGAGGCCAGTGTACAGAAGCAGCTTGCCTGGGAAACTGAGGACCCACGTGATCAATCGCGTGCCTGTCATCGCAATCCGGCAGGACGTAGCCGAGCAGTTGATAGAGCCAGGTCCCCTCGGCCCTCTTCTTCAATGTTGTCTTGATATCCCGAAGGCATCCGTTGACAACGAGATCGCCATCGGCACCGCCAACATCCCGTGAGCCTTCGGATTTCGGATTCAGGGCGGCCTTTGCTCCGTACCAATCCGCATGGCGACGCTTGAACGAGATGGCGAGCTCTGCCTCGTCACCGGCCCATGGCTGCGGAACCGCTCCCAACAGGCTTTCGGCATCGCCGGGCACGTTGACCTCCGGAAACCCCGGGAGTTGCGCCCTGCCGCTGCGGCGGATGGTTTCGAAGACCGCCAGGATCAGGCAACATCGGGCAAGGGGGCGTTCTTCCGAAGGCGAGAGCAGCCGAGTGTGCGCCCCGAGTACGGTAGCGGTCTCGTCCAGAAGGTCGAAGAATTCGAGAATGCTCGCCGATTCCAGTTTCCTTGATTCCAGATGCCGGTGCAAGACATCCGTAATCACGCAAGCGAGTGAGAATGAGGGACCGCTGTCCGGGGCGGCGTCGGACTCTTTCCAGATCGAGACGTCGCCGTCTTCCGTCTCCTCGTCGCTGAGATGTTGCCAGTTCGCTGTTCCACTCGGAGCATCCCCGAACGGCGTCATGCGTCCGCCAGACCTCTTTCCTTTGCCTTTCTGACAGTTTCGGCTTCTTCCCCGCAGCTTTCCCTTGGCCCTGGCGATCGCCATGCCCTCGCGGGTGCGCATCCTGACGGGTCGGCCTCGAACTCCGCGAAGGTGACGACTATGTTGACGAACATCCGATCCATCAATTCGGAGGGGTCGTGGACGGCCGTGCCGAGAGCGAGCGTCACGCCCTTCCGCTCGAGCTCCTTGGCAATGTCACGCGCATCCGGAACGGAGCGGGCCAGGCGGTCCAGCTTCGACACGACCAGCGTGTCGCCCTCGCGAAGGGCGGCCAACACCTGCGCGAGGCCGGGCCTGTCCCGTCCGGTTCCGGTCAGCCCGTGGTCCGTGCAGATCCGGTTCTCGGCCACGCCCAGTCCGAGCAGGGCCTTCTGCCGCGCCTCGAGATCCTGTGCATGGTTCGAGCAGCGGACGTATCCGATCCTGATCGGCATGGCCGGCCGTACGAAAAGGGCCCCGTCATTGCGACATTCATCTTGCCAGTCCATTGAGACACGTTCCGGCCTTGTTTCGCGGGGCGGGCTGTTTCGGCTAGAAGCCGTCCGCTGAACGATCGGCTATCGGACACGTCGCAACACAAGGAGACACCCAAGTTGCCAAGGCGCAACATTCTGGCCGAGCGCCAGCGCACCCGCCTTTTCGACTTGCCTACGGACGAGACCTCCCTGCTGAAGCACTGCACGCTGGCAGACGATGATGTCGAGCGCGTGCACGGGCGAGGATGGTCGGAGAGCCAGCTGGGTTTCGCGCTGCAGCTCTGCGCGTTTCGCTTTCCGGGCCGGTTGCCGCAATCACCGCGCGTCTTCCCGACGACACGGATGGCAGAACCGAGTTCCAGATCAAGCCTTTGTTCGTCTCAATCTTCGATGGACGGGTGTCTCCTTGTATCGTGACCCGCCCAACAGACGATCGGTCAGCGGACAGCTTCAGGCCGAAACTCGTCTCAATTGCTCAGCTTGCGACTGTTCCGTGCATTCGATATATAAAAGCATATCGTTTTTCTAGATGATATAGAGTTCTGCTTCAATTCGTGAAGTGACCTTGAATGTTTGATCTATTTATATATATCATAAAGCCTTAGAGATGTGAAAAGATAGATCATGGGTTATTCAACGGAGCACATCGCAGGGTCGCTGAAAGCCGCGCGGGAACGCAAGGGGCTTTCTCAGCGTGCGCTCGGTGCGAAGACGGGAGTTCCACAGAGCCACATCTCCAGGATCGAGAACGGGGCGGTCGACCTGAGGCTTTCCAGCCTGGTCGAGCTTGCCCGTGTCCTTGATCTCGAGCTGACGCTGGTACCGCGCAGGAAGCTGCCTGCCGTTAGGGCGATCACCCGCGGTGACGATGCTGGTCAGCGTGACGTTCAGGGCGCGCGCAAGGCGGCGAACATGTTGCAGCGCCTTGGAGACCGGATAGCGGAGCTTCCCCGTGAAACGCGCTCCGAGATTGCCGTTCAGGAGTTGCAGCGCCGGACACGCGAGCTGATGCACTTCAAGCTGTCAGCTGATGATCTTGTTCACTTGCAGGAAGCGTCGGCGGCGATGCAGGAGTTCCTGACCGGTTCGCGCAACCTGGAAGCGGTCGAGCAGGCGCAGAGCCGGCTGGGCCTGTTGCGCAACGCGCTGGCCCATAGGGCGGGAGCATCCGCCCCGTCCGTGCCGCGTCCGGCCTACCGCCTGGATGGTGACGATCATGGCTGATGTCAGTGTCCTGGAAGTCCTGCTCCATGGAGAGCCGACAGGAACGCTGACGCGGGTCAGTGGTGACATCACTCTCTTTGCCTTTTCCGACGCGTATGTTGCGGATGCGGGCAGGCCGGTTCTGAGCCTCGGCTTCAAGAACGAGCTTGGTGAACTGACGACCGATTTCGGCACGCAGAACATGCGCTTGCTGCCGTTCTTCTCCAATCTCCTGCCCGAAGGTCGCATGCGGGACTACCTGGCTGAGCGCGCGGGCGTGAAGCCCGTCCGTGAATTCTTCCTCCTCTGGGTTCTCGGCGAGGACCTTCCCGGTGCGGTCACCATTCGGCCGGCCGATGGCGAGGCCTGGCCTCATGATGCTGATGAAGGCGACGACCGTCATGAAGGGCACCGCGATCAGGCGCTGCGGTTCTCGCTGGCCGGCGTTCAGTTGAAGTTCTCGGCCTTGCGGGACAGGCAAGGCGGCCTCGCAATTCCGGCCAAGGGGGTTGGCGGCTCCTGGATCGTCAAGCTGCCGGCGCAAGGGTTCGATGCCGTCCCCGAGAACGAGTTCTCGATGATGACGCTCGCGCGCCTGTGCGGCATGGATGTCCCGCCGATCAGGCTGATCGATGTCGCCGAGATCGGCAACCTGCCCGAGGGCATGGACAAGGTTGGAGGCCAGGCGCTGGCCGTCGAGCGCTTCGATCGTCTCGGGGACGGCACCTCTGTCCACATCGAGGACTTCGCGCAGGTCTTTCGCGTCCATCCCAGGGACAAGTACGAGAAGGCAAGCCAGCGCAACATCGCGCAGGTTCTCGCCGCTGAATGCGACGAGGAGGACATCGCCGAGTTTGTCCGGCGGTTGACCTTCAACGTGCTGATCGGCAATGCCGACATGCACCTCAAGAACTGGTCGCTGATCTATCCGGATCGCAGGCATGCCGCGCTCGCGCCCTGCTACGATTTCGTCTCGACGATTGCCTGTATCGAGGACGACAAGGCGGCACTCAAATTTAGCCGCACCAGGAAGTTCTCCGGATTCTCGAAGGACGAGCTGTCGCACCTGGCCGCGAATGCCGGCCTTTCCGAGACGCTGGTTCTGGGAACCGCGCGCGAAACCGTCACGCGCTTCCACGAGCACTGGCAGGCCGAGAAGGGGAACCTGCCGCTGGCCGCGGATGCGGTCAGGGCGATCGATGCGCATTTGCGGACCGTGCCGATGGCGTAGGGAAAAGGCGGAACGGCAGATCGATTCCCGGACCGGCATGGCTGCCGCGGAGCGGGTGCGGCGATCACCGTTCAGGAGGACGCACCCGAAAACCTGCGCCACGCGATCCCGTTGATCGGGCGGGACATCGGCATGAGCCCGTCCGCCATGCGCCGGATCATCTGTCAGGTGTCGCTCGTTCCGCCTGACCCGGACAACTGGTCCGAGGGCCCCAACATCCGGGACGAAGTCGTCGGGCTTGTTGCCGACTGTCCTTGGTACAAGGTCCATGACCTTGCCGAAGCGTTCCATGGGGCGCTCGCGCAAAGGTTCAACGACAGTGCTGCAGACAGGCTCGACGACCGGCTCAACCAGTTCTTTGTAGAGAATGGAATCGGCTGGCAAATGGACGGCGGTCAGATCGTCTATCGTGGCTCAGAGGCTTTTTTCGGCGCGACCCAAGAGGCCGTGGAAATCCTTGAGCGGACAGGGCGCAGTGCCGCCGCTCGCGAAATCCATGAAGCGCTGCGTGACATTTCGCGAAGGCCGGAGCCGGATGTGACTGGGGCGATCCAGCATGCGTGTGCTGCGATGGAAGCGACGGCGCGGGATGTCATGGCGGACTCATCCACCTTCGGGGCGCTTGCCAAGCGCCTTGATCTGCCGAAGCCGCTGGACTCCGCCGCCGAGAAGTTATGGAGCTATGCGTCCAATAATGCCCGTCACGGTTTGGAAGGGCAGCAAGTTGACACGCCCTAGGCCGAGTTGATCGTCAGTGTGGCCTGCGCGATCTGCACCTATCTGGCGAGCAGCCTTGGCGATGCCGCAGTCCGATCCGTCAAATTGGCTGAAACACATAATTTTCTGGCGGAACGAGTGGGCGAGCCTGCCATTCCGGTCAAGGCTGGGAGGCATCCCTTGAGAAAGCTGCTCACGAAAGTCCTCCGGGGGACAGGCGCCCGAGCCGCCGATGCACACCGGATGCCGCTTGGCGGACGCGGCGGACATGCGATCCTCGACCCTCAGCTCGTGCTCCCACCAGCACCCCATGTCGTAGACGTAACGAAACTTCGCGTTCCTGCGAAACCGGAAATCCGAAAGGGGAACGTCCACTGGCTGGCCGTGCAGACATGGCCCGGCGTACACGACGCCCCGGACGCTGAACTGAAAGAGGAGGATCGCTTCCCATCCCATCGCCACCTGGAGCACGCCGTGAAGCTCGTGCAGCGACATGGCGTCCGGCACAAGAACGTGCCGCCAGATCATGGGGCTGATCCCAGGCAGCCTGACCTTCAGCTGCAGAAGAACCGATCCCGTCTCCGGCGCTGTCCGGGCATCCGTCATGCAACAAGGTTACAGGAGGCGCTCCAACATGCCAGCAGCAGATTGACCCCGGAGATTTTGGTGGTTCCCAAGATCCGTCGCGTCGGTATCGGAGAGCAGCAGGCGTCCGTCCGGTGAACCGTGGCCGGCGAAAATGATGACGATCAATTCGTCCGCTTGCGCATCTTCCAACGTACCGAGGATGGCGTCCGAGACTTGGCTGTGCGTTGCCTCCTCATCGACCAGACGCCTTGCGGCCAGCCCCTCAATGGTGTCGGTGAACAGCGCCCAAAGCGCCATGGCATCCCGCCGCGCGCCGCTCAGCTCCGGAATTGCGGGATCCAGATATCTGTCGATCCCGACAAAGACTGCCTTCACCGCCACGCCGCCTCCGGTGCGATCCGCGCCAGGAATTGCGCCATCGCGCTGTTGACCTCCCGCTGTCTCAACAACCGGGCCTCGCGTCGCTCAGCCTCGTCTCCCTCGCCCAGTTCGAACCGGGCCACACTACCGGACCATCCTCGTATGCTCCGAGAATCAGAAAGGGACCGGGAGGTGGCAGTGGATAAGTTGGACACGGATTCCTGTGGAAAAACCGTCCCTTGCGTCCCGGCGCGTCTCCGGTTCATTCCTGTGGCGGGACCGCCGCCGCCAGGCCTGGCGGCGGC
>VYCX01000028.1 GCA_009843725.1 Boseongicola sp. SB0675_bin_26 | reverse complement strand
CCTTGTCGGCGTCCTCGCGGCCATCATGGGCGTCGGCGGCGGGTTCATCATGGTTCCCGCGATGATCGACGTCCTGGGCATGCCCACGAAGGTCGTCGTCGGCACCTCCCTGTTCCAGATCATGTTCGTCACGGGCTTCACGACGCTCCTGCATGCGACCACGAACTACACGGTTGACGTCGTCCTTGCCGTCCTCCTGCTGGTGGGAGGCGTTGTCGGCGCGCAGGTGGGCACGCGAATCGGCGCGAGGCTCCAGGCCGAACAGCTTCGCATCCTTCTCTCCCTCGTCGTGCTTGCCGTTTGCGGCAAGCTCGCGCTGGACCTTCTCGTCCAGCCTTCCGAGATCTACTCCCTCGGGGCGGGAGCCGGTCACTGATGCTGCGCCTCGCCCTCCTCCTCTGCCTCGTTGCGGCGCCGCTCAACGCCGAGGAAGTCGTCGCGGACCTGAGCCAGAGCCGCATTTCGATCACCACCGACTTCGACGGGTCGGAAATCCTGATCTTCGGGGCGGTGAGGCGCGAGACTCCGATCCCAGCCGATGATCCGCTGCAGGTCCTGATCACGGTCGAGGGACCGTCGGAGCCGATCACCGTCCGCCGGAAGGTCCGCCGCTACGGAATCTGGGTCAACGCCGATGCCGTCGAGGTGGACAGCGCACCGAGCTTCTACGCGGTCGCCACGTCGGCGCCCTGGAGTGAAGCCATCAGCGACGTCGAGGATCTTCGCCACGACATCTCGACGCCGCGCGCGATCCGGTCGGTCGGCGCAACGATCGCCGGCTCGGAGGACTTCACCGAAGCGCTGATCCGCATCCGCACGGGCCAGGATCTCTACCAGTCCAGGATCGGCACCATCAAGTTCGAGCAGCAGACCCTGTTTTCCACGTCAATGCGCCTGCCCGCGAATCTCCACGAAGGCGACTACCGCGCGCGGTTCTTCCTGACCCGGAAGGGACAGGTCGTCGACATGTTCGAAACGGCGATCGACGTCCGGAAGGTCGGATTGGAGCGCTTCCTGTTCAGGCTCTCGCGCGAGAATCCGTTGATCTACGGAATCATGTCGCTGGCCATCGCCATCATGGCGGGCTGGGGCGCCTCCGCAGCCTTCCGCACCTTCCGGACGTGAACTTCACGCGCTCTTCGTCCGGGACCTTCCGAAGACCGGCAGGGCGCACCGACCGCAAGCCCGGTCAATGGCCGGCAGGACGGAGCGCTGCTCAACCGCGACCGACATAGGGCATCTTGGTCGCCATCACGGTCATGAACTGGACGTTCGCGTCAAGCGGCAGCTCGCACATGTGCAGGACTGAACGCGCGACGTGACCCACGTCCATCGTCGGTTCCGGCTGCAGGGATCCGTCCGCCTGGGGGCGACCCGCCGCCATGTCCTCGGTCATCTCGGTCAACGCGTTCCCGACGTCGACCTGCCCGCAGGCGATGTCGAACTTTCGCCCGTCCAGGGAGAGGCTTCGCGTCAACCCGGTCACCGCATGCTTGGTGGCCGTGTAGGGCACCGACCGCCAGCGCGGAACGTAAGCCGAGACCGATCCGTTGTTGACGATGCGCCCGCCACGGGGAGACTGGGCGCGCATGTGCCTGAACGCCGCGCGGGCGCAGTTGAACATGCCGGTCAGGTTCACGGCGAGCACGCTCTCCCAGGTCGCATCGTCGATCTCGTCGATCGGAACGGCGGGGCTGCCTCGGCCAGCGTTGTTGAACAGCGCGTCGATCCGGCCCGTCCTGCCGGCAAGATCGGCGAAGGCGGCGTCAACCGCGCTGCTGTCCGTCACGTCCGCAGCAAGCGGCACCGCTTCGTTCCGGCCGTCGCAGAGCCGGGCGAGCTTGTCGGCGCTTCGCGCCAGGCAGCCTACGGTCCAGCCCGCCTCCAGGAACGTCTCGGCCGTTGCCTTGCCTATCCCCTGGCTTGCGCCGGTGATGATGATGGTCCCGTTCATGTCTCCTCCTCCGCCGACAGCGCGAGCGGCGCCGCCCGCTTCTCCAGGTCGTTCGTTGCAAGGGGCACTGCAGGCCTGCCCAGCCTGTAACGCCCTACCCAGTGCAGCCGCTCCTCCGCCCGCGTGATCGCCACATAGGCCAGACGCTTCCAGAGCGGAATGCCGGCTTCCATTCGCTCGGAGCGGTACGCCGCGTAGAGATCGGGCGCAAAGACCTGCACGTCCTTCCATTGCGACCCCTGCGCCTTGTGAATCGTCACCGCCGCGCCATGCAGGAACGTGGCGCCCATCTGCGCCGCCGAGAGAATGTTCGGCTCGGCCTGTTCGGGAATCTCGATCTTGATGATCGATGCCGCGGAAACCTGGGGCTCCGTCGCCCCGATCACGTGCATGCGCGCAAATCCGGAGCGGCCGCCGGGGCCAAGGAAGATCGTCTGGGCGCCCTTGATCAGGCCCCGGGCCTCCAGGTCGAGCCGCTTCATCCGGTGCCTGAACGGCAACTCGATCCCGTCGCATATCAGGGGCTCGCCGGGAAGCAGCCTGTCCGGCGGCGCATCGTGGGCGGTGCGAAACGCATGTATCAGGCGAACCCGCGTCGCGTTTCTCCAGACGAGCACGGGAGACCGCGCCATCAGCGTGGCATCGACGCGGGAGGCAAGCACGACCCGGTCGTCGTTGCCGGCGACCTCCTCGACCATCCGCTCGAAAGCCTCGTAGGTCAGGCCCTCGTCGCCCAGGGCATGCGCCAGCTCAAGCACGGGATTGTCCACGTCCTGGCGATGGATGCGGCTGAGGGAGAGTTTCCGGGGCTCGGGAAGCGTGTCGAAGACCATCTCGCCCGACTGGTTCACGGGCGCGAGCTGGGCCGGATCGCCGAACATCACGAGCGTCGGAAAGATCTCCTGCAGGTCCTTGTACTGCTCGGCATCAAGCATGGACGCCTCGTCCACGAACCCGATGTCCAGCGGATCGTCACGCCGCTGCCAGCCCTTGATGAAGTCCGAACCCTTCACGCCCGCGACGGCCAGCGCGCCCGGAATCGACGGCTGCTTCTCGTAGAACGCCTCCGCGCGGTCCAGCGCCTCCACG
>VYCX01000170.1 GCA_009843725.1 Boseongicola sp. SB0675_bin_26 | reverse complement strand
GATCATGACCGTCACGCTGACGGACGTCGTCTCTATTCCGGAGCGCTTCTCATCCTCTTCCTGACACCGGGCCCGGTTTGGGTGGCGTTGGTCGCGCGCGCCATGTCCGGTGGATTCCGTTCCGCATGGCCGCTGGCGCTCGGAGTCGCCGTGGGCGATGTCGCTTGGCCGCTTCTCGCCATTCTTGGAATTTCCTGGGTCGTTTCCGTCTACGCCGATTTCATCCTTGTGCTGCGCTGGGTGGCCTGCCTGACCTTCCTGGCCATGGGCGGCCTGATCATCTGGAGCCGGGAGCGCACGATCGCCTCCGACAGCAGGTTGACACGGCCAGGCATGTGGGCCGGTTTCGTGGCCGGGGTTGCAGTGATTCTCGGCAATCCAAAGGCCATCCTGTTCTACATGGGCGTGCTGCCGGGTTTTTTCGACGTCGGTCGCCTGGCTTGGCAGGACATCGCCTTGGTCTGCCTTCTGTCCGTGCTCGTGCCGCTGGCGGGCAACTTCGTCATGGCCGGATTCATCGGACAGGCCCGGCGCCTTCTCGCCTCGCGCCGGGCGGTTGCGCGCACGAACCTGATCGCGGGCATCCTGTTGATCGCCGTCGGTCTCGCGATACCGTTCACGCAAGTTGCGTGAGTTCGGGATCAAGCGTACAACACGGAGGATCCGGAGAGACCCTTATGGACATGCCCGCACCCTCCATTCACGTGCTGAACAGGAAGTCCCGAATCGTCGAACGCCTGAAGAACGCGCTGTCCGCCGAACACGTCAAGTCGGATCCTGTTGAAACCCGCGCATACGAATGCGATGCGTTGACAGCCTATGCCTGCCAGCCGCTTTGTGTCGTCCTTCCCGGTTCGACAGGCGAAGTTGCCGAGGCCGTGCGCATTTGCAGCGAGGAGCGCGTTCCGGTCGTGCCGCGCGGTTCCGGCACATCCCTTGCCGGAGGTGCGTTGCCGACCAGTGACTGTGTCGTGCTTGGCGTTTCGCGCATGACCCGGATTCTTGAGATCGACTACGAGAGTCGCTGCATCCGGGTCGAGGCGGGGCGCACGAATCTCTCTGTCACCGCCGCCGTCGAAGAGGACGGATTCTTCTATGCGCCCGACCCTTCCTCCCAGCTTGCCTGCGCGATTGCCGGGAACATCGCAATGAATGCGGGCGGCGCGCATTGCCTGAAATACGGCGTGACGACGAACAACCTGCTCGGGCTCACGATGGTCACGATGGACGGAAGCGTGGTCGAGATCGGCGGCGCGCACATGGACGCGAGCGGATATGACTGGCTGGGCCTTGTCTGCGGGTCCGAAGGGCAGCTCGGCGTGGTGACGGAGGCGACCCTCCGCATCTTGCCCCGGCCGGAAGGCGCTAGGCCGATGCTGATCGGCTTTGCAAGTCCGGAGGTCGCCGGCGCCTGTGTCAGCGACATCATCAGGGCGGGCGTGCTGCCGGTCGCCATCGAGTACATGGACCGCAAGGTCATCGAAGTGGTCGAGAGCTTCTCGCAGGCCGGCTATCCGGACTGCGAGGCGCTGCTCATCGTTGAAGTGGAAGGAAGCCCTGCCGAAATCGACCACCAGCTGGGCGTCATCGGCAGCATCGCTCGCGGGCACGGCCCGGTCGAGCTGCGCGAGGCCCGGGATGCCGACGAAGCGGCGCGAATCTGGCTCGGGCGCAAGTCGGCCTTCGGGGCAATGGGGAAGCTCAACGACTACATCTGCCTGGACGGGACGATTCCGGTGTCGGAACTCCCGCGCGTTCTCAAGCGGGTCGGAACGTTGTCGCGCAAGTACGGCCTCGACGTTGGCAACGTCTTTCATGCGGGCGACGGCAACATGCATCCCCTGATCCTGTTCAACGCCAACAATCCCGGCGAGCTTGAGACCTGCGAGGCGCTCGGGGCGGAAATACTCAAGCTCTGCGTCAAGGCGGGCGGGTGCCTTACGGGCGAGCATGGCGTGGGAATCGAAAAGCGCGACCTCATGCACGTCCAGTTCGATCCGGTCGACCTCGAAGCCCAGATGAACGTCAAGGACGTGCTTGATCCGGCCTGGTTGCTGAACCCGGCCAAGGTGTTTCCCTTGAGCGCAACCGCGACTCGGCGGGCGGCGGCATGATGGCAAGCAGTTCCGACGCGAACGGCGAGACATCCTCGACGATGCAGCCCCTTTGTGTCCGGTGCTGAATCCGTCGGACGAACGCGAGCTGGCCGAGGCGGTGTCCGGTGCAGCCGGGCCGCTTGCGGTTCGGGGCGGCGGCACGCGCCGGGTCGGTCATCCTGTCGACGGCGACGACCTGACCGTGGCCGGCCTGACGGGCATCACGCTGTACGAACCGGGCGCGCTGACATTGGTCGCGCGCGCCGGAACGCCGCTTGCGCAAATCGAGGCGGCGCTTGCCGCCGAAGGCCAGATGCTGGCGTTCGAGCCGATGGATCACCGCAAGCTGCTTGGCACGTCGGGGGAGCCCACGATCGGCGGCACGGTCGCGGCCAACGCATCGGGACCGCGTCGGGTGCGTGCCGGAGCATGCCGGGACTTCCTGCTTGGCGTGCGTTTCGTGGACGGTTGCGGCAGGATCATCAAGAACGGCGGCCGCGTGATGAAAAACGTGACGGGCTATGACCTCGTCAGGCTCATGGCCGGATCGCGCGGCACGCTTGGCGTGTTGAGCGAAGTCTGCCTGAAGGTCCTGCCGCGGCCGGAATCGACTGCGGTGCTGCTGCTGGCCGGGCTGGATGTGGAGGTCGCGGTTCGCGCAATGTCCGCAGCCCTGAATTCACCCTACGAGGTTTCCGGGGCGGCGCATGTGCCCGTCGGCCTCGACGGCGACCCGGTCACGATGATCAGGTTGGAGGGATTCGAGGCATCCGTCGCCTATCGCGTCGAAAGACTGAAGGCCCATCTCGCCGAATTCGGGCCGGCCGGAATCGAGCGGCGCACAGATGGCCCCGAAAGCGCCACGGCCGGCTGGGCATGGATCCGCGACGTTGAGGCGCATGGCGGAACCGGCGAGGATGTCTGGAGGTTCTCGATTCCTCCTCGCGA
>VYCX01000097.1 GCA_009843725.1 Boseongicola sp. SB0675_bin_26 | reverse complement strand
TCCCTACACTGGGGGCGATATCGCGTTTTCGGCGAAACCGGCCTCAGCCGAGGACGCGAGACACCTGAATTGCCCGGAAAAGAGCGCCTTGCTCGCGGTCAACAGGCTGACCTGGGATCACGGTCAATCGGTCACGGCCGTTGAGGTCTTGTTTGCCCCTGGTCACCAGATGCGCACCCGGATCTAGGTCACGTTGCTGGCGGCATCCGCAAGTCCGGCAGTCCTTGCCCGGTCCGGTGCCGGCAGGCGCAAGCCGCGATGCCTCGGCCCCGTGAGCAATCGCCGATGCAGCCAAGTCCTCCCGGACGGGAGGCTGGTCGCCGAATCCCGTCGTGCGATTTCGGCGTGTTCAGGATTGAACGCACCCGGAATACGTCACATCTTGCCCGGGAGCGTGGCACAGTGCATGAGCCTGTCTGGCCAGGCGCGTGCCCGTGGCGGGCAGAATCAGCGACCGACCGGATCCCTGCCGGGTCGCATGGTGCGGCGAATCAGGGAGATTTTCACTGGACGGCAAGATGCGCACTGAACCCGGCACCTTCGACCTCTTCATCATCGGTGGCGGCATCAACGGTTGCGGCATCGCGCGCGATGCGGCGGGGCGGGGCCTGAGCGTAGGCCTTGCCGAGATGAACGACCTCGCCTCGGGCACGTCAGGCGCGTCGACCAAGCTCTTTCACGGCGGCCTGAGGTACCTGGAGTACTTCGAGTTCGGCCTGGTGCGTGAGGCCCTTGCCGAACGCGAGGTTCTCCTCCGCGCCATGCCGCATATCTCCTGGCCGATGCGTTTCGTGCTTCCGTACCATGACGACATGCGTTTCGACGTCGGAACGCCCGCTTCACGGCTTCTCGCAGCCGTCGCGCCGTGGATGAAGGGTCGCCGCCCGGCCTGGCTGATCCGGACGGGTCTCTTCCTCTACGACCATCTCGGAGGACGCCGCATCCTGCCGGGCACGGCGACGCTCGACCTCGATTCCGACCCGGCCGGAGAGCCGCTTGACCCGAAGTTTCGCAAGGCATTCGAGTATTCCGATTGCTGGGTCCAGGACGCGCGGCTTGTGGTCCTCAACGCACGCGACGCCGCCGCACGCGGGGCGCGGATCATGACCCGCACGCGCGTTCTCTCGGCGGCGCGCACGGACGACTCCTGGCAGGTGATGCTGGAAGCTGCAGGCAAGACCTTTGAGATTCGCGCACGGATGCTTGTCAACGCAGGCGGTCCATGGGTTGACGACATCATGGGCAATGTCGTGCGGACGGACACTCGCGAACGCGTTCGACTGGTACGCGGCAGTCATGTCGTGACCCGGCGACTCTTCAACCACGACAAGTGCTACTTTTTCCAGGGTGCGGATGGCCGGATCATTTTCGCCATTCCCTACGAGGAGGACTTTACCCTGATCGGCACCACCGACGAGGACCATGACGATCCGTCCGTGCCGCCCGTCTGCACCGCGGAAGAAATGCACTACCTGCTGGATTTCGCGTCACGGTACCTGAAGAAGCCGGTGACGGAGAGTGACGTTGTGTGGACATATGCCGGAGTGCGGCCGCTCCATGACGACGGCGCCACTTCGGCGACGGCAGCAACGCGTGGCTATGTCCTGAAGCTCGACGGGGCGGGCGGCGCGCCGCTCCTGAGCGTCCATGGCGGCAAGATCACGACATACCGCAAGCTGGCAGAAGCCGCGCTTGCCATGATCGCCCCGCTGCTGGGAAGTCCAGATCGGGGTTGGACTGCGGGCGTGCCCCTGCCCGGCGGCGATCTGCCGGTTGACGGAATCGAGGATCTCGTTGCGGGACTGCTGGCAGACCATCCGTTCCTGACCAGGGACTGGGCGCGACGGCTGGCCCGCACCTACGGCACCGAAACGAGACGGATGCTGAGCGGGGTTCGCGCATTCGATGACATGGGACAGGACTTTGGCGAATCCATCACCGCGCTTGAACTGGATTGGGCCATTGCCAACGAGTGGGTGATGACAGCCGAGGACTTTCTTTGGCGCCGGACGAAGCAGGGTCTGCGATTCGACAAGGACGGGATCGAGCGGATCGAGGCCTACATCATGTCGGCACGATCAGGAGCGAACGCAGGAGTCGGCAGAACGCAGCCTCGTTCGGCAAACTGACGGCATCGGCCAATCTCGCTCATGCGTCACCGACTGTCGCATCCAATGTGATTCAGTGCGGCTCCGGCGGCCTCTGGGCCAGCGGGCAGATTCGTGCTTGTGCGGAAGCGACCGGGCTTTCAGAATGACCCAATGGCGGACCAAGGCTGGACACTGGATCGGATCGAGGGCCTCCAGGCCTGGCGGTGGGCCGGAAGGGCTGTGCGGCATGAGGCTGGACGTGTTCGATCTCGGCAGGAAGGTCAGGTGCTCGCCTGGGCAGGAGCATGCGCCGGGACCCGGGCAGTGACGGGGCAGCGCGCGTGAGCACGCCGCTCCTGGAGGTGCAGGGCCTGCGAAAGGCGTATCCCGGAGTTGTGGCAAATGACGATGTGAGCCTGTCTGCCCGCAGAGGCGAGGTTCACGCGCTTCTGGGCGAGAACGGCGCCGGAAAGTCGACGCTGGTGAAGACGGTCTACGGCCTCCTGCGTCCCGACGATGGGCGGATGAAGCTCGACGGGCGCGTCTACGCCCCGGCATCGCCACATGATGCCCGGCAGGCCGGTGTCGCGATGGTGTTCCAGCATTTCAGCTTGTTCGAAGCGCTGGACGTTGCCGAGAACGTTGCGCTTGGCATGGAGATGCCGCCGCCGATGCGGGAACTGGCCACGCGCATCCGAGACGTAAGCGAAACCTACGGATTGCCGCTGGATCCAAACCGGTTGGTCGGCACGCTGTCAGCCGGCGAGCGGCAGCGGGTCGAGATCATCCGGTGCCTCCTGCAGGATCCGCAAGTCTTGATCATGGACGAGCCGACAAGCGTTCTCACGCCGCAGGAAGTGGCGATTCTGTTCGAAACCCTGAAAAGGCTGCGCGCGGAAGGGAAGCTCATCCTCTACATCAGCCACAAGCTCGAGGAGATCAGGGCCCTGTGCGACTGGG